>NZ_LGDO01000083.1:0-18157 GCF_001279805.1 Streptomyces sp. XY431 | reverse complement strand
CCCCCGGAGACACCGTGACCACCCCGTTCCGCGACGACGCCCCCCTCGCCCCGCCGGCCGGCTGCCCCGCCCACGGGGCCGACGCCCCGGGCCTCGACATCCCGGGCCCCGCCCGACCGGCGAGCGCCCGACCGGCCGGCACCGGACCCGGGAGCACCGGACCCGGGAGCACCGGACCGGGGAGCGACCGGCCCTGCCTCGACGAGCTGCCCGTCGCCGAACTCCGCCGCCTCTACGGACCCGAGGCCGAGGCCGACCCGTCCGGCCTGTACGAGAAGCTGCGCGCCGAGTACGGGGAGGTCGCCCCCGTCCTGCTGCACGGCGACCTGCCGGCCTGGCTGGTCCTCGGCCACTCCGCCAACCTCACCGTGATGCGCACCCCCTCCCGCTTCTCCCGGGACTCGCGCCGCTGGCGGGCGTTCCAGGAGGGGCGGGTCGGGGCCGACTCGCCGCTGATGCCGGTCATCGCCTGGCAGCCGCTCTGCGTCTTCGCCGACGGGGCCGAGCACCGACGGCTGCGCGGCGCCGTCACCGCCGGCCTGAACGGCACCGACCGGCGCGGCGTCCGACGCTTCGTCACCCGCTACACCGCCGAGCTGGTCGAGGAGTTCGGGCCGACCGGACAGGCCGAACTGGTGAGCCGGTTCGCGGAGCACCTGCCGATGCTGGTGATGACGCAACTGGTCGGCATGCCGGAGGAGTACGGCCCGCGCCTGGTCGATGCCGCCCGGGACCTCATGAAGGGCACCGAGACCGCCATCGCCAGCAATGAGCACGTGGTCGCGGCGCTGCGCCGGCTGGTCGAGCGCAAGCGGACCGACCCCGGGGCCGACCTCTGCACCCGGCTGATGCAGCACGAGGCAGGGCTGACGGACGAGGAGGTCCTGGAACACCTGCGGGTCGTACTGCTCGCGGCGAACGAGACGACCGTCAACCTGATCGCCGACACACTGAAGATGATCCTCACCGACGAGCGGTTCCGGGCCCACCTGTCGGGCGGCCACATGACCGTGCCGGACGCGCTGGACCAAGTGCTCTGGGACTCCCCGCCGATGTCGCTGGTCGCCGGCCGCTGGGCCACCGGGGACACCCTGCTCGGCGGGCAGCGGATCCGGGCCGGGGACATGCTGCTGCTCGGCCTCGCCGCCGGGAACGTCGACCCGATCGTCCGGCCCGACCTGGCGACGCCGCTGCACGGCAACCGCTCCCACCTGTCCTTCGGCAGCGGCCCGCACGAGTGCCCGGGCCAGGACATCGGGCGGGCGATCGCGGAGACCGGGATCGACTGCCTGCTCACCCTGCTGCCGGACCTCCGGCTCGCCGTGCCGGAGGAGGACCTCAGCTGGACCTCGGCCTGGCTGTCGCGCCATCTGGTCGCGCTGCCGGTGGAGTTCACCCCGCGCGAGCGGCAGCCCGTCCAGGACTCCGCCGCTCCGGCCGCCGCGCCCGCCGCCGGTCCGGGCGCCTCCGGCCCGCCGCTCCCCCCGGTGGTGTCGGCCCCGTTCCCCGAGCCGACGCCGGTCGGGCCGTCCCCCGCCCTCGTCGCCGGGCCCCGGCGCGGCTGGTGGGCCCGGCTCGCCGGGTGGTTCCGGCGCTGACGGGCCGGCGCCGACGGACCGACGCGCACCGGCCGGGGCCGCGCTGACCGGCCGGGCGGCGCGTCCCCGGCGGAACCGGGCGGGCCCGGACTAAAGTCGGCGCGAGCCGGAAGCGGCCCCACCGCCGCGCCCGAACCCCGCCCGCCGGAAGGTGCCCCGTGTCCCTGGTCCGCGTCCACAACTTCTCGGTCTCGCTCGACGGCTACGGCACGGGTGAGGGACAGAGCCTGGAGGCTCCGTTCGGCCACGCCGGCGACCGGCTGCACAGCTGGTTCTTCCACACCCGGACCTTCCGCTCCATGCAGGGCGGCGAGGGCGGGGAGACCGGCGTGGACGACGCCATGGCGCGGGCCTGGGGCGACGGGATCGGCGCGGAGATCATGGGGCGCAACAAGTTCGGCCCGCAGCGCGGCCCGTGGCAGGACCACGAGTGGAACGGCTGGTGGGGCCCGCACCCGGTGTTCCGCACACCGGTCTTCGTCCTCACCCACTACCCCAGGCCCACCGTGGAGATGGCGGGCGGCACCACCTTCCACTTCGTCGACGGCACCCCGCACGAGGTCCTCGCCCTCGCCCGGGAGGCCGCCGGCGGCCTGGACGTCCGGATCGGCGGCGGCCCGAGCACCGTCCGCGCCTTCCTCGCCGCGGACCTGGTCGATCATCTGCACGTGGTCGTGGTGCCCGTCCTGCTCGGCCGGGGCGAGCGCCTGTGGGACGGACTCGAAGGGCTGGAGCAGCGCTTCCGGATCGAGTCCGTCACCAGCCCGAGCGGGGTCACCCACCTCACCTTCACCCGACCCTGACCGATCCTGACCGGCCCTCACCGACCCTCATCGACCCGACTGGCGCTGGGATCCCGGGCCGGTCCGTCGCTTCTCCGGAGCAGCGGACCGGCCCGGGATCCCAGCTTTCTGGGGGGCGCAGGCACTCCGCCCCCCGCCGTGCTCCCGTGCGCCGGGTTTGCCGCCCCCGGTGGCGGTGCCATATCCGAGGTTCGGGGGTGCGGACCGGATGCGGCGGCGGGGTGCCGGTCCGGCCCGTCGAAGGGATTCGAGGGAGTCGACGGAGGGGACGGCGGGATGACGGACATTCGGCGACCGGCACTGCGGTACACCGCGGACATCACCGTGGAGGACATCGACGGGCTGGCCGGGTTCATCGAGCGGCGGGTGGTGCTGCTGCGGGAGGCGGCCGCGAGGCCCGGCGGCGAGGAGGAACTGGTCGGGGCGGCCCTGACCCACACGGTCACAGCCCTGACCGGGAGCGCACGGGAGGTGCTCGGCACGCTCGCCGGGCACGCGGCGGAGGCGGCCGGGGGCACCTCCGGGCCCGACCGGGCGGACGACGCGGACGGGGAGAACCGCGAAGTCACGGCCTTCGAGGAGGAGTTCGAGGAGCTGATGGCCCGGCTCAGCCGGCTCTGGCGGTACCTGCTGACGGCCGCCGAGGCCTGGAGCCACCTGCCCGACTACGACGTGGTGCGCTGGCGGCTGGACGGCCATCTGGACGCGGAACACGAGGCCCGGGCCCGCTGGTCGGAGGCCGGGCAAGCCTGGTGAGCCGGAAGACCCCCGGTGACCGGAAGGGCCAGGTGAGCAGCGAGGCCCGGTGACCGGCCGCGCGGGGCCGGCCCCCGGCCCGGGTGGGCAGGGGGCCGGCCGCAGGGGGCGTGCGAGGGTGCGGGTCAGTTCCAGGGGTTGGCGTACTGGTCGTTGATGTACGTCCAGAAGCGCACGCCCTGCGGCAGGCTGCCGGAGGCCCAGAAGGTCCAGCCGCCGGTGGAGGAGTAGTTGGGGCCGTAGTGGCCGTCGTGGAACTCGGCCTGCCGCCAGGTGCGTCCGAAGGTCGAGCGGCAGACCTCGTTGGCGGCCGCGGCGCTGGTCAGCTCCGAGCCCTTGACCGGGCGGCTGAGCGCCACGCTCCCCAGGGCCCAGCCGTTGTAGAAGCCCAGGCTGATGCCGGCCGGCGCGGGCCGGCCGTCCTGGTTGAGGCAGAGCACCGGCAGCGAGACCCAGGGGGCGGTGTCGCCCTGGTAGGCGTTGCTGGCGGAGCCGCCGGGGCCGCCGACCTGGACGGTGCCGTTCGGGCCGTAGTTGAGGACCTCCCAGGTCATGCCGTAGTGGGTGGCGTCCGAGGTGCGGGCCTGGGCGGCCGGGGCGACGGCCAGCGGCACGAGGGCGGCCACGGCGGCGGCGGTCGCGACGGCGGCGAGGCGCTTGATGCGGGTCATGGTCCTGTTCCTCCAGGGAACTCCGGGGAAAGAGTGCTCACGACGCCGGTCGGACTGCGGACCGGCACGTCCCGACCCTCTCAACCACGCGCACGATTCTGGCATGATCTAGTCATCGGTTCGTCACCAAACGCGACGGTCCGACAGCGGCGCGCAAGAACCCTGGGGAGGGGCAGCGCATGGAGTTCGCGATTCTGGGACCGCTGGAGGTCCGCACCCGCGCGGGGAACCGGATCCGGCTGGGGGGCGCCCGACAGGAACGACTGCTGGCCGCACTGCTGCTGAACCCGGGCGGCGCGGTGCCGGTGCCCCGGCTGGTGGACGCCGTCTGGGAGGACCGGCCGCCCGCCACCGCCGACCGCCAGGTCCGCAACCTGGCCGGGCTGCTCCGCCGGGCCTTCCGCAAGGCGGACCCGACCGGGCCGCCCGTCCTGCTCACCGACGGGCGCGGCTACCGCATCCCGCTCGACGACCACGGCCTGGACTCCCGCCTGTTCGCCGACACCGTCGCCCGGTCCCGCCGGACGGCCGCCGCCGGGCAGCAGTCGGCCGCCGCGGCGGGTCTGCGGCAGGCCCTCTCGCTCTGGCGCGGGCCCGTACTCGACGGCCTGGAGGGGCAGTTGATCGACGCGGGCGCCGTGCCGCTGGACGAGCTGCGGCTCACCGCCTGGGAGGACTGCCTCGACCTCGACGCGGCACTCGGGCGGCACCGCGCGAGCATCCCGGAGCTGACCGGCCTGGTCGCCGACCACCCGTTGCGGGAGCGGTTCGTCGGGCAGTTGATGCGGGCCCTGCACGCCTCGGGGCGGACGGCCGACGCGCTCACCGTGCACCGGCGGTTCACCGGCCGGCTCGCCGAGGAGCTGGGACTCGACCCCAGCCCCGAACTGCGGCGGCTGCACCTGGCGTTGCTCACCGCCGGTGTCGCTCCGGACCCCGGCCCGGGATCCGGAGGGGCGGGCCCGTCGACGGACCCGCGAACCGCGAGACCCCGAACTGCCGTGCCCGGTACCGCCGGACGCCCGGACGGGCCCGCCGACGAACGGGCCGGAACCGCCCGCGCCGCCACCGCCGTCGCCGTCGCCACCGCCGTCACCTCCACCTCCGCCTCCGCCGAGGGCGGGCGCGGACCCCGCCCCGGCGTGCCCGTGCCCGTGCCCGCCCAACTGCCGCCCTCGCTCGCCACCTTCACCGGACGCGACGCGGAACTCGCCGCGCTCGACGCCTTCGCCGAGGCGGCGTCCTGGTCCCCGGCCTCGAACCCCGTCTCCAACCCCGCCTCGAACTCAGGACCGGGCTCCGACCCGGATCGGGCCCCCGGGCCGGGCAGCGCCTCCGCCGCCAGGATCTGCGCCGTCTCCGGAAGCGCCGGGATCGGCAAGAGCGCCCTCGTCGTCCAGTGGGCGCACCGGGTCCGCGGCCGCTTCCCCGGCGGCCAGCTCTACGCCGACCTGCACGGATTCTCCGCCGAGCCGCCGCTGACACCGCACGCCGTCCTGGCCCGGTTCCTGCGCGCGCTCGGGGTGCCCGGCGAGCAGGTGCCGAGCGTCCCCGAGGAGGCCGCCGCCCTGTACCGGTCGATGCTCGCGGACCGGCGGGTGCTGGTCGTCCTGGACAACGCGCGCAGCGCGGAACAGGTCCGCCCGCTGCTGCCCGGCGCCCCGGAGTGCCTGACGGTGGTCACCAGCCGCGCCGGCCTGGCCGGGCTCACCGCCCGGGACGGCGCCCGCCCGCTCGCCCTGGACCTGATGCCGGCGCCGGACGCCGTCGCGCTGCTGGACCGCGTCATCGGCCCCCGGCGGGCCCGGTCCGAGCCCGCCGCCGTCGCCGAACTCGCGGCCGTCTGCGGCCGGTTGCCGCTCGCCCTGGCGATCGCCGCCAGCCGGCTCGCCGAACGCCCCGGCCGCACCGTCGCCGACCACGTCGCCGAACTGCGGGACACCGGGAACCGGCTCACCGCGCTGGCGATCGACGACGACGCGGCCTCGGCCGTCCGCGCCACGCTCGACCTCTCCTACCGCACCCTCCCCGCCGCCGCGCGCACCCTGTTCCGGCTGCTGGCCCTCACCCCCCGCTCCGGTCTGACGGCCGCGGCCGCCGCCGCGCTCTGCGGCGAGCGCGTCGCGGTCGTGCGGCCCGTCCTGGACCAGCTGGCCACCGCCCACCTGCTCACCCACGAGGGCGGCGACCACTACCGGCTGCACGACCTGCTGCGCCTGTACGCCGCCGAACGCGCGGCCGCCGAGACCGGGCGGGCGGTGAGCGCCGCCGCCCGCGAACGGCTCGGCACCTGGTACCTGCACCACGCCGACGCCGCCGCCCGGCTGCTCACCCCGCACCGCCGGCGGATCCCGCTCGGCGCGCCGGGCCCCTGGTACGAACCACCGGCCTTCACCACCGCCGCCGGGGCGCAGCGGTGGTGCGAGAGCGAGCACACCCGGCTGCTGGGCATGGTGCGGGCGGCGGCCGAACACGGTCCGGACACGCTGGCCTGGCGGCTGCCGGTCGCCCTGTGGAGCTACTGGTTCACCAGCCCGCACCTGGACGACCGGGAGGAGGCGGCCCGCCTCGCGGTGGCGGCGGCCGTCCGGACCGGCGACCGGTACGGCGAGGGCCAGACCCGCAACGACCTGGCGACGGCGCTGGGCGCGCTCGGCCGCCATGACGAGATGCTGGCCGAACTCCGTTTGGCCCGGGCCCTGTTCGCGTCGATCGGCGACCGGGTCGGGGAGGCCCGCACGATCGGCAACCTCGGCGACCACTGTCTCGGCACGGGTGCCTACGGGCAGGCGCGGCTGCACTTCCAGGGGGCGCTCACACTGTTCCGGGCGCAGCCGGAGGAACGCCGGGACGATTGGGCGATCCGGGTCTGCGAGACCAACATCGGGGTGACCGCGATGCTGTCGGGCCGGGCCCGGGAGGCGGGCGAGTACCTGCACCGGGCCCTGGACCGGCACCGGTCCACCGGTGATCCGGTCCTGGAGAGCATCACCCTCTACCACCTGGGCGACCACCACCGCCGGCTGGACCGTCCGGCGGAGGCGGCGGCACGGCTCCGGCAGGCCCTGGCGGTACTCGACGCCACGACCCGCAACCCCCGGCTGCGCGCCGACGTGCTGACCGCCCTGGCCCGCCTCGGCGAGCCCGCGGGCCCGCCGGACAGCCAGGCCCCGCCCGGCGGGTAGGACCCGCCGCACTGTCCTTCCCTCCGTACCACGCGGCCGGGCTTCGCGGGGGTGCCGACGGCGGGTGTCGCCCGCGCGGGTGGTCGTGGCCGCGGGGCGGCACGGCGGGTGGCCGGGCGAGGGGTGGTGCGTGGTCGGATGGTCCGTCGGTGGTACGGGCGGGCGTCGGCCGGTGCGGAGAGGCGGGACGGTGCGGCGACTGAGGGTGGCGGCGGCGGTGGCGGCCGTCGCGGTGCTGGCGACGGCGGCCGTCGCACCCGGGACACCGCCGCGTCCGGGCGGCTCGACGGCCGAGCGGCCGGTGGGCGGGGAGGGGGACGCACCGGGAGCGGGCGGCGGCTTCGGCGCGTTCGGGGGCTTCGACGACTTCGGCGGCTACGGGGCCGTCGGCGGGCCGACCGGCCAGGGTGCTCCCGGCGGGTTCCCCCGGCCCGGCGGGTTCGGTACGGGCCGGCTGCGGACGCTGGCCGGGGTCCTGCGGCAGGACCGGCCCGGCAGCGGCTGGTACCTGGTCGGCGGGGCGCATCTGGTGCTCGGTCTGGAGGTCGCGTACGCCGACCACCAGCAGATCGTGCTGCGCTTCCCCGCCGCGCGACGGGTGGTGTCCGTGCTCTGCGGACCCGACGAGACCTACGCACCGCTCGGCTACTCGTGCGGCGCCTCGGTGTCGTTGGACGAGGTGCGGGTCCGGCTCGGCCGGAACGGGCGGCCCGCCGACCCGACGGCGACGGCCGCCGGGCGGTACGCCAACTTCTGGCTGCTGGGGCTCGTCGAGCAGCGCTGAGCGGCGGTGAGCAGCGGCGCGAGGCGGTAAGCGGCGGTGCCGGGCCCGGCTTGACGGAATGGTCCACCGAAAGGTCTTCTGTACCACGCGGCCGAGCGCCCGCCGGCCGCCCCGACCTGCGCGGTGATAGCTCCAGGCGGTACCCCCGGGTGACATCTCCCCGCCGGCGGACGGGGCTCCTACGGTTTCCGGCGACCCCCACACCGTGACCGCAGGAGACCCCCATGCTCCGACGACCCGCCAGGGCCGCGTGTGCCGTCCTGGCCACCGCCGCCCTGGGTCTGACCGCCCTCCAGGGCACCGCCGGTGCCACCTCCCCCGTCCCCGGGCCCGCCGCGGCCGCCCGGGCCGCCGCTGCGGCCGCGCCCGCGGCCCTCGGAGTCGCCGCCGCCGCGCCCGAGTTGGTCGAGGCGCTGCGGCGCGACCTCGGCCTGACGGACGGTCGGGCCCGGGCCCGGATCACCGCCGAGGCCAGGGCGGGCGCCCTGGCCGGCGCGCTCGCCCAGGCCCTCGGCAGCGGCTGGGCCGGCTCCTGGCTGGAGGGCCCCGACGCCGCTCCGGTCGTCGCCACGACCCGGGGCGCCGACCTCGCCGTGATCCGCGCGGCGGGTGCCCGGCCGGTGCTCGTGGACCGCCCGCTCGCGGCCCTGGACGGAGCGCTGGCCGCGCTCGACCGGGCCGCCGAACGCGGCCCCACCGGCCGGGCGGACGCGCTCGGCGCGCCGGTGCGCTACGTCGACGTGACCGCCAACACCGTCGTGGTGCAGGCCACCGACCGGGCCGCCGCCGAACGCCTGGTCGCCGGGGCCGGGGTGGACCGGGCGGCGGTGCGGGTGGAGACGGTGGCCGAGGCGCCGCGTCCGCTGTACGACCTCCGCGGCGGCGACGCCTACTACATCGACAGCAGCAGCCGCTGCTCGATCGGCTTCCCGATCACCCGGGGGACCACCCAGGGCTTCGTCAGCGCGGGCCACTGCGGCCGGGCCGGGTCCGGCACGACCGGCGCCAACCGGGTCGCCCAGGGCAGTTTCCAGGCCTCGGTCTTCCCGGGCAACGACATGTCCTGGGTGGCCACCAACAGCAGCTGGACCGCGACCCCGTACGTGAACAGCGCGTCCGGCGCGGTGACCGGCTCGGTGCTGCAGCAGGTCGGGGCCTCGGTCTGCCGGTCCGGTTCCACCACCGGCTGGCACTGCGGCACGATCCAGCAGCACAACACCAGCGTCACCTACGCCGAGGGCACCGTCTCGGGCGTCACCCGGACCAATGTGTGCGCGGAGCCGGGCGACTCGGGCGGATCCTTCGTCTCGGGCACCCAGGCGCAGGGCGTGACCTCGGGCGGCACCGGGAACTGCTCCCAGGGCGGCACCACGTACTTCCAGCCGGTCAACCCGATCCTGCAGGGCTACGGGCTGACCCTGAAGACGGACGGCCAGGGCCCCGGCCCCGGTCCGGGCCCCGGTCCCGGCCCCGGCAACCCGGGCGGCACCTGGGCCGCCGGCACCGTCTACCAGGCCGGCGCCACCGTCACCTACGGCAGCGCCTCCTACCGCTGCCTCCAGGGCCACCAGGCGCAGGCCGGGTGGGAGCCGCCGAACACCCCGGCGCTGTGGCAGGCGGTCTGACCCATGACCGTCCGCCGCACCGGAGCCCGGGCGGACCGGCCCGCCGCGCCCTCGATCGGAGCAACCGGCGCTGCCACGGTGGGCCCTCCGTGTGAGACCTTGGACGGGGGGCCAACCCACCAAGGAGGCCCGATGTCGTCGAAGCGTCGCCGCAAGAAGAAGGCTCGTCGCAAGGGTGCCAACCACGGCAAGCGGCCGCAGTGCTGAACCGGCACTGAGGCCGGTGCCCGACCGGCACCGATACGCCGCCCGGCCCCGGACGGGTGTCCGGGGCCGGGCGGCGGTCGTTGCACCGGAGCGGCGGCAGTACGCCGGAGCGCCGGTCACACCTCGGCGGACTCCGCCGGCTCCGGGGCGTAGTAGAGGCTCGCCATGGTGGCCCGGAGCGTCCAGCCGAGGGTGCTGTAGAGCGCCTTCCCCTCGGGCGTGGCGACCAGGAACCCGGTCTCGGCGCCGTTGCGGTGCCCGGCGTCCTCCAGGGCCCGCATCACCACCGAGCCCAGGCCCCGGCGGCGGTGCGCGGGCGCGGTCTCTATCTGGTCCGCCACGGCGACGGCCCCGGCCAGCCCGAGCTGGCCGCGCGCGGCGAAGTGGCCGGCCTCGGTGCGGACCAGGGCCCGGACCACACCGCCGCGCTGCCAGGTGGTGAGGGTGTACCCGGCCGGCACCACCGGAGCTCCGGCGGCGAGCGGCACGGTCATCAGATACCCGGGGACGTCGAACCGCCAGCCCGGCCCGAGCCAGGGCCGGACGGTGTCGTCGTCGGTGAACACCTTCAGCCAGGTCCCCGGCGCGGTGGTGGCCGCCACCAGCTTGCGGACGTCGGGCTCGGTCGGTTCCGGCAGCACGTGCCGGGCCACCTGCGCCGCCTGGCCGACATCGACCGTCCAGCCCCACGGCTCGTCCACCGGCTCGGCCGCCCCCCGCGAGACCACCCAGCCCCCGACCCAGCTCCGCACCAGCCCGCTGACGACGGACTCGCCCATCCTCGACCCCCGTAATAGTCACTGTTGGAGTTCACAGCTTACCGGAAGTCGCCGACCTGCCAACCCCCGCCCTTGGCGAGCGATCAGTACAGCAGGTGGTGGCCGGTGCGCCATGCGCGGGGCGGCCCGGCGAGAAGTCCGGCCGCGGAGGCCGGAGTTCGCCCGACCCTGGGCCCGGGGCCGACGCCGCGGACCGACGCGCCGCGGGCTACGAGGCCGCGGGCTACGAGGCCGCGGCGGCCCCGTACGTCCCGTCGAAGACGACGCGCCGACGGGGGCGGCGGCCCGGGTGGAGCCGGGTGCCGGCGGGGTGGCCGACCGAGACCAGCAGGGCGATGGCGAGGTCCTCGCGGTCCTCGATCCCGATCACCTTCTTGACCTTCTCCTCGTCCCAGCCGTTCATCGGCGAGGTCGCCAGCCCCATCGCGGTGGCCGCGAGCATCACGAAGGAGGCGGCGATGACCGCGTCCTTGACCGCGTACTCGCGGAGCAGGCCGCGCTGTTCGAGGCCCTCCTGGAACTCCTGCGCAGCGGCGGAGAACATCTCCACGAACTCCTCGCTCCACGCCCCGTTCTCCCGCGCCTGCCGGTAGACGTCGCTGCGGTCCTCCCGCCATGCCTGCGGCTCGGCGACGAAGACCAGCACCACCGGCGCCTCGGTCGGCTGGGGCTGGCCCCCCGTGGCCCAGGCCAGACCGGCCCGGCCCTCCTCGCTCGACACCACCACGATCGAGCGGTCCTGGAGGTTCCAGCTGGTGGGAGCCTCCACCGCCAGGTCGAGCAGGGTGTCGAGCAACTGCGGCGGGACCGGGTCGGGCCGGTAGTGGCGGACGGTGCGGCGGGTGCGGATCGCTTCCGCGACGGACATCGTGCGGTTCGTCGTGTGATCCGTCGGGTGATTCGTCAGGCGGTTCGTCGTGCGGTTCGTCGTGTGGTTCGTCATGCCGACAACTCTCGGAGAGTTACTCTCTTTTGGAAAGAAGGCACCTGAAAGTGCGTTACTCTCCCCGAGTGAAGACCACCGTGGCATCCTCCGGCCTCCCGGCCGACGTCTACTCCGCGAAGTGTCCGACGCGCCAGGTCCTCGACCACATCGCCGGCAAGTGGACCGTCCTGATCGTGGACTGCCTGCTCGACGGCACCCTGCGCTACACCGAGCTGTTCCGGCGGATCGAGGGGGTGTCGCAGAAGATGCTCACCCAGACCCTGCGGCTGCTGGAGACCGACGGGTTCGTCACCCGCACCGTGCACCCGACCGTGCCGCCCCGCGTCGAGTACGGGCTGACCGAGCTCGGGCGCAGCCTCGCCGGACCGATCAGCGCCCTCCGCGAGTGGACGGAGGTCCACATCAACGACATCGAGCGGGCCCGGTCCGCCCGCCCGGCCGACCGGGGGGCCACCCCCTGACGTCCGGGCGGGCGGCGGCGGTCAGGCCTGCGCCGCCAGCCACTCCTCCAGGGTCGGGCCGGCGAGCGTCGTGGCCGGACCGGCGACGAACGCGCCGTTCTCCAGGAGTTCGCGGTCGGGGGTCCCCTCCTCGCTGGCCTCGACGACGGTGACCTCCTCGCCGCGGGCGGCGTAGACGAGTTCGGCGGCCTTGGCGAGGTTCTCCTCGCGCGGGCCGGCGATCTCGGGGAACGGCGCCGCCGTGGTGCCCGGCTCGGGCGCGGGGCCCTCGGCGAGGTCGACGAGCGCCTCGGCCACCACCGCGGCCGCGACGAGCTGGGTGCGCATCAGCGGGACGTACACGGTGTCGCCCTGGCGGCCCCAGCTGACCAGCGGCTCGACGAACTCGTGGAACTGCGCGGCACGCAGGATCCGGACCGGCAGCGGACCGGCCGTCAGGGCCTGCTCGTGGGCGACCTTGGCGCGGTAGTAGCCGCCGGTCGACGCGTCGATGCCGAGGATCGACACCGAGACGATCAGTTCCACCCCGGTCCGGGCGCCCGCAGCGTGCAGGCTGGCAGCGGCGGCGGTGAAGAACTCCGTCGCCACCGTCTCGTCCGCGGAGGGGGTGCCGGAGGTGTCGATGACGACACCGACCCCGGTCAGTGCCTCGTCGAGGCCCTCGCCCGTGACGATGTCGACGCCCGCCGAGCGTGAGATCGCCACGACCTCGTGGCCGCGTTCCGCCAGCACGCGGACGACGTGCTCGCCCAGACGCCCGGTCGCGCCGACCACCGCGACGGTCCTGCGGTTCGACATGGTTGTTCTCCTTCGTGGTGCGTGTGTCGTGGAGCGCCGCCGGGCCCGCACATCCCCCGCCCGCGCGGGCGGCCCCGACGATCTCCGGGCATCGACCCTAGGCCACACGCGGCGTCGGGCGGTGTGCGGGGCGCGCATGATCGTTCGTCAATGCGTGCAAGGGGGGCGGACGAACGGCGCTGACGATCTGCGCTGACGGACGGGCCGTCGGCAGGTCCCTCAGCCGGTCGGCTGCGCCCTCTCGTCCGGCTCCGACCGCTCGATGCGGACGGCGACCAGGCAGGTGTCGTCGTCGGTGTCGGCCGGGCTCAGCTCCAGCAGCAGGTCCAGGTAGCGCTCCAGATCGGGGCCGGGCGGGCCCGCCGCCCGGATCAGCTGGTCCACCGACTCCTCGACCGGGCGGTCCCGGCGCTCGACCAGGCCGTCGGTGTAGAGGAGCAGCACGTCGCCCGGGGCGAGCCGGGCGGTGTACTCCTCGTACTCGGCGTCCGCCAGCGCCCCGAGCAGCACGCCGTGCGGCAGTGGCAGCACCTCGGCGCCGCCGGGGGCCAGTCTGATCGGCGGGAGGTGGCCGGCCCGGGCCCAGCGCAGTGAGCCGTCGTCCGGCGCGAGCAGCACGCAGACGGCGGTGGCGGTCACCTGCTCCGGTTCGCGCAGGGCCACGGTGTTGGCCCACTGCAGCAGCCGGCCCGGGCCGGCGCCGGTGACGGCCAGACCGCGCAGCGCGTGCCGGAGCGCGACCATGCCGGTGGCCGCGCCGACCCCGTGCCCGGCCACGTCGCCGACGGCCAGCAGGACCTGACGGTCGGACAGCGGCAGGACGTCGTACCAGTCGCCGCCGACCCGTTCGCGTTTGGCGGCGGGCCGGTAGCGGACGGCGGCGCGCAGTCCGGCGGCTCCGAGCGGCGGGGGTGCGGCGGGCAGGATCGCCTGCTGGAGCCGGAGCGCCAGTTGCTCGCGCTCGGCCGCCTCCTGCTCGCTGTCCGCCAGCCTGGCCCGGGTGGCGCCGAGGGCGACCTCGGTCCAGTGCTGGGCGGACACGTCGTGGTAGGCGCCGCGGATCGCGCCGAGGTGCCCGTCCTCGTCCAGGACCGGTTCGGCGATCACCCGGGTGTAGCGCTGGGAGCCGTCCGGGCGGACCAGCCGGAACACCGCGGAGGCGGTGCGCAGACGGTGCTGGACGGTGTCCACCAGTCGGCGGACGGCGGGCCCGTCGTCGGGGTGGGCGTGCCGGGCGAGCCGGGCGAGGGGCACGGCGGACTCCGGCGGCAGGCCGAACAGCTCGCTCAGGCCCTCGCTCCAGAGGATCCGGCCGCTCCCGGGCTGTTCCTCGAACCCGGCCACCCGGGCCAGGCGTTGGGCCTGGCGCAGCAGGTCGGTCTGCTCGGACTCGCCGGACCGGTCGGTGTCGCGCTGCCAGGTGAGGAGGAGGTGCGGGCCGAGCGGGGCGACCGCGATCCGCAGGACGGCGGGTACGGCGATCCCGCCGCCCTGGAACACCAGGCGCAGCCGGTCGTCGGTCCGGGGTTCGCCGGTCTCGTGCGCCCGCAGCAGCGGTTCCAGCAGGCCGGTGGCGCAGGCCATCGGGTAGGTCTCCAGGAGGGAGGTGCCGTCCAGGCCGCTGCGGGGGCGGCCGAGCGGGTCCCGGAACAGCCGGTTGGTGCGCAGGACGGTGAAGTCCACGACCCGGCCGTCCCGCAGGACGGGTTCGAGCAGCAGGGCCGGGTCGAGCAGGCCGTCGAGCAGGTCCGCCTCGCGCTCGGGCGACACGGGGGGTTCCGGGTGGCCGAGGACGGTGGCGCAGAGGTCGGCGAGGGCGCGGAGCCGACGGCGCTGCGGCGGGCCGAGGACGGGCGCGGGGCCGGGCCAGAGCACTTCGAGGGCCCCGAGACGGCGGCCGTCGGCGAGCAGCGGGAGGACGGCCCGGGGGGTGGCGGCTCCCCCGGCGACGGGTCCGGTCGGCGCCGGGGTGTCGGGCCAGCGGTCCTCGCCGCTGGTGACGGCCTGCCGGGCGGGGGTGTCGATGCCGGGGGGCACCCGGCTCCAGGCCTCGGCCTCCTCCAGGGGCAGGCCGGCCTGGGCGGCGAGGGCGAGGCTGCCGCCGGGCAGCCGTTGCCAGACCAGCACGGCGTGGGCGCCGAGGGGGGCGGCGCCCTGCCGGAGGACGGCCTCGACGGCGTCCACGAGGTCGGGGACGGCGGCGAGCGCCCGGGCGGGGGCCGGTGGGGCGGGTGACCCGACGGGTCCGGGCCGGACGGCGGGCCCGGGCGCGCCATGGGGCTCTGACGGTCCGTGGGGCCCGGACGGTCCGGACCGGTCGTCCCGGGCGGGCGCCTCGGCCGTCCGTCCGACGATGTCGGCGGCCAGGGTGGCGACCGGCACCCCGGCCTCCCGGGCGAGCGCGGCCAGCCGGGCGGCGGCCTCGGCGGGCGACACGGTCAGCCGCTCGGCGAGCATGCCGGTGGCGAGGTCGACCAGCGCGCGGGCGCCCTCCTCGGCGCGCATCCGCTCCACGGCGTGCTGGAGCCGCCGGACGGCCCCGGCGAGCTGCCGCGCGACGGCGCCCTGTGCCTCGGCCGCGGCGGGAGCCGCCACGGGGTCGGCACCGTGCGCGGGCGCTGCCGGCGAACCCGGCGGTCCCGGCATCCCTGACGGACCGGCCGGACCCTCCGGACCGGCCGGACTCGCCGGACCCCGCGCACCCGACCGACCGCTGTACCGGGGGCCGTCGGTCATGACACGTCCAGCCAGTACCGCATCCGCTCCAGCAGCAGCGTGGTGTCGACCGGCTTGCTGACATGGTCGTCGGCGCCGGCGGCGAGGCTCTTGGCCCGGTCACCGGCCATCGCCTTGGCGGTGACGGCGACGACCGGGATCCGGGCGAACCGCTCGTCGGCGCGGATGGCGGCGATGGTGGCGTAGCCGTCGAGGCCGGGCATCATCACGTCCATCAGCACCAGATCCGTCTCCGGGTGGGCACGCAGCAGGTCGAGCCCGGCGCGGCCGTCGGCGGCGTGCAGGACGGTCAGGCCCCGCTGTTCGAGGGCGGCGGCGAGCGCGAAGACGTTGCGGACGTCGTCGTCGACGATCAGCGTGGTACGTCCGGCGAGCGGTTCGTCGGCGGGGACGGCATGCTCGCCGGATTCCGCCCCGGCGGGGTTCCGGCCGCCGAGCAGGGCGATCAGGCGCTCGCGCAACTCGTCCAGCCCCGAAGGGAGTTCCAGGCCGGCGATCGCCGCCGCGGTGGCGCCGACGGGGCTGCCCTCGCCCTGGTGGCCGAGCACGGGCGTGCCCTCCGGGAGCCCGGTGAGCAGCAGGGGGGCGAGTTCGCCGGCGTGGGCGAGGTCGAGCACGGCGCACCGGTACGGGCCGTCGGCGAGGGCGGCGCGCAGGTCCTCCTCGGTGCCGGCGCCGCGGATCTCCACCGGCGGGTCCTCGCCGTGCGCCTCGGCGGCGGTCCGGGCCAGCAGGGTGAGCAGGGCGGGCGGCTCGGCCTCGACCACCAGGACGCGGGTCCCGGCTCCCGGCACGGCGCCCGGCACGGCGGCCGACCGGTCCCGGCGGGCGAGCGGCAGGTAGAAGCTGAAGCGGCTGCCCCGGCCGGCGGTGGAGCGGACGGTGAGGACGCCGCCGAGCAGACGGGCGAGTTCGCGGCTGATGGACAGGCCGAGCCCGGTGCCGCCGAAGCGGCGGGCAGTGGTGCCGTCGGCCTGCTGGAAGGCGCCGAAGATGCTGTCGAGGTGGTCGGGGTCGATGCCGATGCCGGTGTCCTCGACGTGGAAGGCCACGGCGGCCTCGACCTGGCCGAGTTCGGCCGGGAGCCCGTCGGCCTCCACGCGTTCGATGCGCAGCTCGACATGGCCCACGTCGGTGAACTTGATCGCGTTGGACAGCAGGTTCCGCAGCACCTGCCGCAACCGGGCCTGGTCGGTGACGAGTTCGCCGGGCACGTGCGCGCCGACGCCGATCCGGAAGGCGAGGCCCCGCTGGTCGGCCAGGGGCTTGAACGCGGCCTCGACGTACGCCAGCAGCTCCTGCACGGCGAAGGGTTCGGGGCTGAGCTCCATCTTCCCCGCCTCGACCTTGGAGAGGTCGAGGATGTCGTTGATGAGCTGGAGCAGGTCGGAACCGGCCGAGTGGATCACACCCGCGTACTCGACCTGCTTGGGGGTGAGGTTGCCGGCGGCGTTCTGGGCGAGCAGTTGGGCGAGGATGAGCAGGCTGTTGAGCGGGGTGCGGAGTTCGTGGCTCATATTGGCCAGAAACTCGGACTTGTACATCGAGGTGAGGCTCAACTGCCGTGCCCGTTCCTCCAGTTCCTGGCGGGCCTGCTCGATCTCCAGGTTCTTGGCCTCGATGTCGCGGTTGCGCTCGGCGAGCAGCGCGGCCTTCTCGCCGAGTTCGGCGTTGGAGCGCCGCAGCTCCTCCTGGCCTTCCTGCAACTCCTCGGAGCGGGACTGGAGTTCGGCGGTGAGCCGCTGGGACTCGCCGAGCAGCTCGTCGGTGCGGGCGTTGGCGAGCAGGGTGCCGATGTTGACGCCGCAGGCCTCGGCGAACTGCTCCAGGAGGTCGCGGTGGACGGCGCTGAAGGGGTGGACGGAGGCGAACTCCATCACGCCGAGCAGCCATTCCTCCAGGGCGATCGGCAGGATCAGCACGGACCGGGCGTGGGTGGCGCCGGCACCGGAGCCGATGGTCGCGTAGTCGGGCGGCAGGTCGTCCACGGTGACGGTACGCCGGGAGCGGGCCGCCTGGCCGACCAGCGACTCGCCGAGCCGGACCCGCGCCGGTCCGCCTCCGGCACCGCCTCCGCCGTCGGCTGCCGTCTCCGCCGCGGTGCCGCCCTGTCCGCCGTAGGCGCTGATCCGGGCCAGCACCGTACCCTCCGGCCCCTCCTCCGCCAGGTAGAACGCCCCGTACTGGGCGCCGACCAGCGGCGTCAGCCCGTCGGTGATCAGCTCGGCGACGGACCGGATGTCGCGCTGCCCCTGCATGGTCCCGGTGAAGCGGGCGAGGTTGGTCTTCAGCCAGTCCTGCTCCTGGTTTGCGCGGGTGGTCTCGCGCAGGGACGCGACCATGAAGTTGATGTTGTCCTTGAGGTCGGCGACCTCGCCGGAGGCGTCCACGGTGATCGAGCGGGTGAGATCGCCGGCCGCGACGGCTCCGGTGACCTCGGCGATGGCGCGCACCTGGCGGGTGAGGTTGCCGGCCAGTTCGTTGACGTTCTCGGTGAGGCGCTTCCAGGTGCCGGAGACGCCCTCCACCTCGGCCTGTCCGCCGAGCCGCCCCTCGGTGCCGACCTCCCGCGCCACCCGGGTCACCTCCGCGGCGAAGGAGCCGAGTTGGTCGACCATCGTGTTGACGGTGTTCTTGAGCTCCAGGATCTCGCCGCGCGCGTCGACGTCGATCTTGCGGGTGAGGTCGCCGTCCGCGACGGCGGTCGTCACCTGGGCGATGTTGCGGACCTGGCTGGTGAGGTTGTGCGCCATGAAGTTGACGTTGTCGGTGAGGTCCTTCCACGTCCCGGCGACGTTCGGGACCCGG
>NZ_LGDO01000082.1:0-85955 GCF_001279805.1 Streptomyces sp. XY431 | reverse complement strand
CCCCTGCCCCTGCCCCTAGCCGTCCACCCCGCCCCGCCACAGCGTCCGCGCCGTCCCCGGCCCCGGACATGCCGAAGCCCGGCACCCATGGGGCACCGGGCCGGGACGGAACAGGACGGGGAGAAGGGGACCGAACAGGACTGGACAGAATCAACGCACAGGTCGTCGACCAGACCGTCGACCGGGCCGGAAGGCCGGTCCCGCGAGGGCCGGAGGGCCCCCGCGGGTCGCGGATCCGGATGCGGGTCTCAGGCGGGCAGAACGCGCGGAGCGGGTGCGCCGGCGGCGGCGAGCGGCGTACCGGCGACCGCCGGGTCGGCGCCGCCGCAGACCACCAGCAGTTCCTCCGCGTGCCGCAGCGCCTTGGCGTACGCCGCCGCGGCGCGCTCGGCCGAACCGCCGTTGACGACCAGTACGACCACCGGGCGGCGGACCGGGCGGGTCAGCTCCGCGTCGGCGTAGAAGACGTCGCCGCCCTCGGTGAGTTGCGCCCAGTAGCGCTCCTCGCCGAAGGAGAGTTCGTGCTGCTGCCACGGGTGCGCCCCGCCGACGGTCAGCACCAGGACGGCGCCGGGCTCGCGGCCGGCGTCCAGCAGCAGATCGACGGTCTCGTCGGCGCGCTCCAATGCTGCCGCCCGGCTGGCGGGGACGTGCCGCACCTCGACCGGCGCTGCTTGCGGTGCCGGCTGCGGCGCCGGTCGGGGACCGGGCTTGGGAATCGGGCTCGGCCGCGGCGACGGCCCCGGACGGTCCGCACGCGCGCTCGTCGAACGCGGCCGCGCCGCCCGCGGCGGTGCGGGGCGGGGCCCCGGCACCTGGACCGGCGCGGGGCCGGCGGCCGGCGGTACGACGGGGGTCGCGCCGCCGGTGGCTGGCGCGTGGAGGGCTTGTGCGTCCGACTCGCGGGGACTGGGAACGCCGGGGCCCGGGAGGCTCTCGTTGATCTCCGGCTCCTCGGGGAAGACAGGCATACCCGGATATCTATCAAATGCCGGTCGAACGCGCACGGGCGCCCCACCCATTGGGCACCGCGAGCCCTACGGTCCGCGGTCGAAATATCCCGACGTAGTGTCAGAAACCGAGCGCGAGCTGCTCCCCGGAGGACTCCGCGGAGACCGTCCCGGCGGGGCCGGGCACCACCCGGATCCGCTTCAGATGACGCCACTTGGGCAGCGCGTCCAGATAGGACCAGGAGAGGCGGTGGTGCTCGGTCGGCCCGAGTTCCTCCAGTGCGGCCCGGTGGACCGGGGAGGGGTAGCCGGCGTTGTCGGCGAAGGCGTACTCGGGGTGCTCCTCGCCGAGTTCGGCCATCATGCCGTCGCGGTGGACCTTGGCGAGCACGGAGGCGGCGGCCACGCAGATGCACGACTGGTCGCCCTTGATCACCGTGCGCACCCGCCAGGGGCCGCCGAGGTAGTCGTGCTTGCCGTCCAGGATCACCGCGTCCGGCTCCACCGGCAGCGCCTCCAGTGCACGGACGGCGGCCAGCCGCAGCGCAGCCGTCATCCCGAGCTCGTCGCACTCCGTGGCGGAGGCGTGGCCGAGGGCGTACGCGGTGACCCAGTCGGCGAGGACGGGTGCGAGTGCCTCACGGCGGAGCTGGGTGAGCAGCTTGGAGTCGGTCAGCCCCTCGGGGGGCCGGCGCAGGCCGGTGACGGCCGCGCCCACGGTGACCGGACCGGCCCAGGCACCACGCCCGACCTCGTCCAGGCCGACCACGATCTTGGCGCCGGCCCGGCGCAGCGAACGCTCGACGGAGTGCGTCGGCGGGACGATGGGCATGAGGGGGTCCGTTCAGCTGGTCGGACTCCAGCCTAAGCCACCCGCCCGCACCCCCGACCCGGCCCCGACCCGGCCCCGCCCCGGGCCCCACCGGACGGGAGGCCGGGCGGAAAGCCGAGCGGGAAAGCCAGCGGAAAGGCAGACGGGAAGCCGGACCGGAGACCGGGCGGCCCCCTCACATCCGGATCAGCGGAACGAGGACCTCGTCCACCAACTGGTCGACGAACTCGGGCCCGACCTGGCGGCCGCAGACCTTCACCCGGTACAGCAGCATCGCCGGGACGACGTCGGCTACCAGCGGGGTGGCGGCGTCCGGCCGGACGTCGCCGCGCTCGGCGCCCCGGCGGAGGATCTCCAGGATCACGCCCTTGGTGGGCTCGATCATCCGCTGGGCGATGAAGTCCTTGAACAGCTGCGCCTGTTCGTGGTCCAGCTCGGCCATCACCGCGGTCACGGCGCCGCCCGCCCGGGAGCGCGTCACCGAGGCGAAACTCTCGACCAGGTACCGCAGTTCCTCACGGGCGGACCCGAAGTCCGGGGTGTCGGTAGGGCGTGGGAGAGTGGAGTCCAGGGCGTCGATGACCAGTTCCACCTTGGACGCCCACCGCCGGTACAGCGCGGCCTTTCCGGTGCGCGCGGCACCGGCGACCCCTTCCATCGTCAGCCGCGCGAACCCGCCGGAGGTGAGCTGATCGAGCGTCGCTTCGAAGATCGCCGCCTCCAGCTCCCGCCCGCGCCGCCGCGCCGGCCTGGTCAGCGCCTCGGCCACGGCCTGGACGGGGCAGGGGCCCCGCGTGGGCTCGGGCGCGCGTTCCGCCTCGACCCGGGGGGTCTGCCGGCCGGCCGAGCGGTCCTTCGCCTGGCGCCGCACCAACTGATCCATCATCACCAACCCTAAGGAACGCTTGCGTTCATAATCTCGCCGACGCTATCGTCCACAGTAGTGAACGATACCGTTCCTTCATAGCCTGCGGGACGCCGTCGGGCCGAGCCGGACCCCAGGGTCCGCAGCATACGAAGCAGTAGCCAGCAGGGGGCATCAACTTGGCTATCTCCGACACACTCAGCAAGAACTCTCCGGCGCGGAGCGGGCACGGCCCGAACAAGGGCATCACCCTCGCCGTGATCGCGGCCACGCAGCTGATGGTGGTGCTCGACGCCACCATCGTGAACATCGCCCTGCCGCAGATCAGGGACGCGCTGGACTTCTCCACCACCAACCTCTCGTGGGTGATCAACGCCTACACGCTCACCTTCGGCGGCCTGCTGCTGCTCGGCGGACGCGCGGGCGACATCCTCGGCCGGCGACGGGTCTTCATCGCCGGCACGCTGCTGTTCGGGCTGGCCTCGCTGCTCGGCGGCTTCGCGCAGGACGGCGGCATGCTGCTGGCCGCCCGCGCGCTCCAGGGCATCGGCGGCGCGATCTGCTCGCCGACGGCCTTCGCCCTGATCGCCACCAACTTCGACGAGGGGCCCGAACGCAACCGGGCCTTCGGCGTGTTCTCCGCGGTGGCCGGTTCGGGCGCCGCGATCGGCCTGCTGGCCGGCGGCCTGCTCACCGAGTACCTCGACTGGCGCTGGGTCTTCTTCGTCAACGTGCCGATCGCCGTCCTGATCGCCTTCGCCGCGCCGCGCTACATCGCCGAGTCGGAGCGCCACCCGGGCAAGTTCGACCTGCCGGGCGCACTCACCTCGACGCTCGGCCTGGTCGGCCTGGTGTACGGCTTCATCCGCGCCGCGTCCGACGGCTGGACGGACCCGGTGACGCTCGGCTCCTTCGCCGGCGGCGTCGTGCTGGTGGCCGCGTTCGTGGTCATCGAGACCCGCACCGCGCAGCCGATCACCCCGCTGAAGCTGTTCGCGAACCGGAACCGCACCGGCGGTCTGGTGATGATGCTCTGCCTGGCCGCCGCCATGTTCGGCATCTTCTTCTACATCACGCTCTTCGTGCAGGGTCCGCTGGACTACAGCCCGCTCAAGGCCGGCTTCGCCTTCATGCCGATCAGCGCCTCGATCATCGTGGCCGCCCAGCTGGCCTCCACCTTCCAGGCCAAGTACGGCCCGAAGCCGTTCATGGCGGGCGGAGCACTGCTCGTCACCGTCGGGCTCACCTGGCTGACCTTCATGAACGCCGACAGCGGCTACGTGGACGGCATCCTCGGCCCCACCGTGGTCTTCGGCTTCGGCATGGGCCTGGTCTTCGTCCCGGTCATGCTGCTCGCCGTCGCGGGCGTCTCCGGCCAGGAGACCGGCGCCGCCTCCGGCCTGCTGAACTCGATGCAGCAGATCGGCGGCTCGCTCGGCCTGTCGATCCTGACCACGGTGTTCGCGCACTACGCGACCGCCGAGGCCAAGGTCCAGCTGCCCGGCTTCATGGCCACGGCCACCCCGGAGCAGAAGGCCTGGCTGCTGGAGAAGCAGGAGTTCCCGAAGGGCACCGGCGCGGCCAACGAGGTGCTCGCGCAGGGCATCTCGCACGGCTTCATCGTCGGCGCCGTGATGGCGGGCCTGGCCTTCGTGATCGCGGTCGTCGCCATCAAGGCGAAGGCCTCCGACCTGCCGTCGGACACCGCCGGCGTCGCCGTGCACTGACCCGGTCGCCCGCCTCGGTGGGCCGCACCGGACGCGACACCGCGCAACACGGCACGACGCGCCACCGCGCACCACAGCACGACGCACCACAGCACGACACAGGGCCGGTCGGGAGCAGTAACGCTCCCGACCGGCCCGTCGCGCATTCCCCGGAGGCTCGCAGCCACCGGGGCCGGCGCCGACGCTCAGCCCTCGAAGGCGTAGTCGCGGCTCATCCCCACCCGGTCGCAGGCGTCCTCCGCGTACGAATAGTGGTCCGGCATGGGCCGTTCGGCGAGGATCCCCCGGGCCCGCGACGCCGCCAGGCTGGTGGCGTACCAGGGCGTGGAGCCCTCCGCCCGCAGGTTGTACGCCACCAGGCCCAGCGCACACGTCCGGTAGTCGCCGGGCAGCCGGTCCAGGGCCGGCACGGCGTCCACCGAGAGGTAGCGGACGTTGCGCAGATCGATCTGCCCGGTCCGCTCGAAGCGGGCCACGTTGTGCTCCGCGACCATCGCGTCCGGCCCCATCAGCCCGTAGACGGCGGCGGCCGCCACCGCGCTGAGCACCGCCGCACGCGGCAGCCAGCCGGCCGACGGGGTCAGGCCCGCCACGATCAGCAGCACGAACACCACGCCCAGCCAGATCTCGACCGCCAGCACCCAGAGCCGCAGGGTGGTCAGACCGGAGGCGTCCACGTAGAACCACATCCGCCCGAGCGCCGCGGCCACCACCACCAGGGTCAGCAGGCAGAGCGCGCCGAGCAGCAGCCGCACCAGCCGGCGGTCGGCCTCCGTCCCGCGCGGCGCCCAGCGCTTGGCGAGCGCGACGACCACCAGGGTCAGCACGGTGACCACCAGCAGCTGCCAGAAACCCTGCCGGGCGTACTCGGAACGGCTCATCCCGGTGCGCTCCAGGATCGCCTCGGCGCCGCCGAGCACCACCACCGCCTGGAGCACCACGAAGGCGCCGAACATGAGGTTCAGCGCGGCCAGCGGCAGGGCCCACTCCAGCCGGCCCCGGGCACGGCCCGGCCGGACCACGGTGCGGTCCCAGCGCCGCGGGCCCGCCGCGATGTGGGCAAAGCCCAGCGCAACTGCCAGGCCGAGCGCGAACAGGGCCGCACGGGCCGGGAGTTCACCGAGGTCAAGGCTGGGGACGAGGCTCTCCAGAACGTTCGCCATGGCCGCGTCCGCACCGGCGAACAGGGCGCCGAAGACGGTCAGCAGCACCACCGCCACCAGGACGCCCTTGAGCACCGGCACCAGCTGGCCCCGGTCGCCCGCGCGGCGGCCGCGCAGGGCCCGGCCGGCCCACACCAGTCCGGGCACCAGCTGCCAGAGCAGACCCGGCAGCGCGAGCAGGACGCCGCTCCAGCGCCGTCCGCCGTGCAGCGCCAGCGAGGCCAGGCCCACCGCCCAGACGGTGCTCAGCAGCACCGGCCAGCCCGCCTCGTACAGCGCCGGGACGGCGAGCAGGGCGAGCGCGAGCGCGCTCCACAGCACGGTCCAGACCCTCGGCCGGCGACCGGCGGCCCGGGCGGCGGCGCCGGCGCCCACGGTGACGACCGCGGCGCAGAGCAGCAGGTTGACGCCGAGTCCGTCGATCAGCAGCCAGGAGCTGAGCAGACCGGCGAGCACCGCCGCCAGCACCGTCCGGCCGGTGGCCGGGGCCTTCCGCTCCGGGTCACTGGGCCGCAGCCACTGGAACGGCTGCGGCGCGGGGGTGCCGGGCGCCCGGTACGGGTCGGCGCCGGGAGCACCACCGGGGCCGTGGCCATCGGGGCCGTGACCACCGGAACCGCGACCGCCGGCCGGGCCGAAGGCCCCGGTGGGCCCGGCCACCGGCACACCGCCACCGGCACCGGCACCCACCCCCGCGTCCGCCCCGGCACCAGTACCGCCGGCACCGGGCCGGGGCGGCACTCCGCCCGCGGCGGGCATACTGAATCCGGACATGGGATCCCCCTCAATGGTCGGGTGGGAACGCGGAATCCACCCTCTGGGCGGTCCGCCGACGAGCACGCGGAACCACACCGGTGAGGACACCGGGCACCACGGCCGAAGCCGACTGTAGACCATTCTGAACAGGTTCAAAAACACCGGGCCGGGCTCTGTCACACCCCTGTGACAGAGCCCGGCCCGAAGCCGAGGAGGACGTGGACCCGCGTCAGTACGTCCCGTAGAGCGAGTACCGGAAGGCGTCCTTCACCGCCGGCCCGAAGTCCGCCGGCCACGTCCCGAACGGCACCACCGTGTTGCTGTACGCCCCCTGCCCGGCCGTGCCGGTCGAGTAGTTCATGTTGTTCACCGTGGTGCTCGTGCCGTTGGTGTTGTAGACGAACCAGTACGAGGTGTTGGCGCTCAGGGTGAGGTTCACCGGCAGCGAGTTCCACGCGTTGGCAGTCAGCGTGCCCGAGCCCGTGGCGGCCACCAGCGTGCCCGGCGAGCCGCCCGCGTCGGTGTAGACGGCCAGCTGGTACCGGTTGTTGGGCGCCGCGGCGATCGGTCCGACGTGCACGCTCAGCGCGGTGAGCGCCGCCGGATCGGCGCCGGTGGTCACCCGGCTGCCGTTCAGGTGGTTGGAGTCGGTGTCGTCGATCAGCGAGCCCACCGCCGTGTTCCCGATCGTCCGCGGCTCCGCTCCCCCGGTGGTGAAGGAGAACGTGTACGGGGCGGCCAGGACGTTCCCGGACCGGTCCCGGACGCCCTGGACGGTCGCGGTCCACCCGGTCGTGAGTGCCAGCGGGGCGGCCGGCGTGAACACCACGCCGTTCGCCGCCGCGTCGTGGGCCACCGACCCCGCGACCGCCGCGCCGCCGGCCGTGGCCCGCAGGGTGACGGACCCGCCGGTGACGCTCGCCGGGTCCAGCGGCTCGTTGAAGGAGAACCGCACCGCCGTGCCCGGGGCGACCCCGTCGGCGCCGCCGGCCGGGGTGGTGCCGATCACCGTGGGCGCGGTGGTGTCCTGCCCGTAGCTCGCACTGTAGGAGCCGACCGCGCCGTCGAAGAACGCGTAGGCGATGCCCTTGACCGTCTCGACCCGGTACGGCACCGGATGGCCGCCCGAGGTGATCCCGGTCAGCGTGCCCGCGGCCGCGTCGACCGGCAGCATGGCGCGCAGTCCGTTGGCGCCGCCGGTGATGCCGAAGGTCAGCGCGCTCCCGTTCCAGGACAGCCCGGTGAAGGCCGAGGCGTTGCGCCCGTCCAGCCAGGTGAGCATCTGCCGGCCGGACACCACCGGGGCGCCGTGGGCCTTGGCGGCGGCGACGACCGCGTCCGAGGCGGCGGAGGCGGCGAAGTCGGTGTGGATGTTGGCGGTCAGGGCCGCGTAGTAGCCCTTGGCGCCGTACGCCGCGTCGAGCAGGGTGTTGACGGTGCCCGGGTAGGACTGGCCGGACTCGTCGGTGAGCTGGGTGGTGGCCTGGTACTCGTCGATCACGCTGCCGTCGGTGTCGGCGAAGCGCATGATCTGTGCCGTGCCGTTGAAGTAGCCGGGCCGGTCCTGGGTGAAGTTCGAGGGGTAGAAGTAGTAGTCGGTGTCCAGCCGGATCCCGTTGGCGAGCTTGGTCCTCGCCTGGGTGGCCCAGTCGTCCCACTCCACGCAGTGGGTGCGGCTGCTCGACGGGTTCGGCAGGTTCGGGTACTTGGCCCGCCACGCCGCCAGCTGGTCCCGGTAGTAGCCCTGGAGGACCGAGGTGCTGCCCCAGGGGCGGCAGTTGGTGCTGATGTGCACGCCGACCTCGAAGCCCTGGTCGCTGTACGCCTTCGCCTGGGCCGGGGTGAGCGGGTCGTCCGTGTAGATGTAGGAGGAGCCGCGGACGCACTCCCAGTTCGCGACCGAGCAGCCGGGCGGGCTCTGCGCGATGTAGCCGTCCCAGCGGCCGGCCGTGCCGCCCACGCCGTGGTCGTCCCCGGTCATCACCACGACGGCCTTGACGTCGCGCGGGAAGTACCAGAACCGCGGCAACGGCTGCGCGGTGGAGGCGAGCTGGGTGAGCAGGTTGGCGAGCAGCCGCTGCTGCTCGTCGGCGATCGGGATCAGCGCCTTGTCCAGGTCGTTCCAGTCGGGCTGGCCGCCGGTGCCGAAGAACATCTCGCTGGCCTCGTAGCCGTCGACGCCGTCGCGCTGCTGGCCGGCCCAGGCGGCGTTGCCCTGCCGGGTCTGCACCACCGACCTGGCGAGGTCGTAGCTGAACGCGGCGGCGCGGCCGCTGCCGGTCGTGCGCAGGCTGACCGCCGGGTTGGCGGTCGCGGTCGCGGCGTCGCTGTACAGCGTGGCGACCGCGGTGGCGCCGTTCAGCGTGTAGAGGTCGGCGGGGCCGTGGTAGCCCATGGTGTCGCCGGTGATCCCGGCGCCGGGCGCGGCGCCGGTGTTGACCTTGAGGTAGGCGTCGGCGCGGGTTCCGGTGGCCGGGGTGAGTCCGAACAGTGGCGCCAGCTGCCGGTCCGGGCGCATCGCGACCAGTTCGCCGCCGCCGTTGGTCCAGGTGGTGAACAGTGCGGCCTGGGCGGCGGTGAGCGGCATCTCGCCGAGCAGCACCACCTCGGCGGAGGCGAGCACCGAGGCGGTCACGGCCGAGATGTCCACCTGGCGGTAGGCGTTCAGGCCCTCCGCCTTGAGGATCTCGGCCAGGTACCGGGTGTACGGATTGGCCTGGCTGGTGACCAGCAGGATCGGGCCCTCGGTGCCCGGCCCCGCGCCGGGCGACGGGGGCGGCGGGGCCGCCTCGGTGGTGTACGTGGCGTAGATCGAGAAGCTCAGCCCGCTGCTGGTGACCGCGCCCGCGGTGGCCGGCCAGCTGCCGAACGGCAGGCCGCCGTTGCCGTACACGCTGGTGCCGCCCGGGCTGTACCGCAGGTTGTTGACCGTCGGACCGGAGCCGTTGCTGTTGTAGGCCAGCCAGTACGGCGTGTTGGCGGTCAGGGTGGCCGTCAGCGGGACGGTGTTCCAGCCCGACCCGGTGAGGGCGGCGGTGGCACTGCTCGCCAGCAGGGCACCCGGGCTGCCGCCGTTGTCCTGGTAGATCGCGGCCTGGAAGCGGTTGTTGGGCGCGGCGTCCACGCCGTCCACGTACACCGAGACGCTGCTGACCGTGCCGCCGGCCGAACCGGTCACGTACCGCGAGGCGTTGAGGTAGTTGGAGTCGGCCGTATCGGTGGCGCTGCCGACCGCCGTGGTGCCGAGCGTCGCCGTGACGGCCGCCGCCGGGGGCGCGCCCGGCCCGGACACCAGCGCCGCCGCCGTGGTCAGGACCGCCAGCAGGACTCCGGCCCGCCGCCACCACCGCCCTCCCGCACGCCCGCCGCCGCCCCGATCGTCACCGCGTCTGTCGCTACGCCCGCCCAGGCGTGTGCCCCTGTCTGCCATGACCGCCCCCCTGTGTCATCTCGGCCGACCAGCCCCTAACGGTGTACCGGTAACCCGCCGACCGTGTCCACGAAACCGCCACATTCACCCTGGAACGGCCTGAACCCTGACGTTCCCCCGGGCCGAACGGGCCGAACGGGCCGAACGGGCCGAACGGGCCGAACGGGCCGAACGGGCCGAACGGGCGGACCGGAGGCAGCCGTTGGGCGCGCCGGCGCCGGCGCTCGACCGGACCGCCGTCAGCCCTTCACCGAACCGGCCAGCAGCCCGCGCACGAAGTAGCGCTGGAGCGCGAAGAACACCGCCAGCGGAATCACGATCGACAGGAACGCCCCCGCCGTCAGCAGCTCCCACCGCCCGCCGAAGGAGCCGGACAGCTGGGCCAGCCGGACCGTCATCGGTGCCACCTCCGGGGTCCCGCCGGCGAAGGTGAGCGCCACCAGCAGGTCGTTCCAGACCCAGAGGAACTGGAAGATCGCGAACGAGGCCAGCGCGGGCGTGCAGAGCGGCAGCACGATCGAGCGGAAGATCTTGAAGTGCGAGGCGCCGTCCACCACCGCCGCCTCCATCAGGTCCCGGGGCAGCTGGGCGATGAAGTTGTGCAGCAGGAAGATCGCCAGCGGCAGCGCGAACATGGTGTGCGCCAGCCACACCGGCGCGTAGGTGCCCTTGAGGTCCAGCGCCGGCAGCAGCGTCAGCGAGCCCAGGTGCGCACCGCCCGAGAACAGTTGGAGCAGCGGGATCAGCGCCATCTGCAGCGGCACCACCTGGAGCGCGAAGACCACGAAGAACAGGGTGTCGCTGCCCCGGAACCGCACCCAGGCCAGCGCGTAGGCGGCCATCGCCGCCAGCGCCAGCGGGAAGAGCGTGGCCGGGACGCTGATCGCCAGCGAGTTCACCAGGAAGGGCATCAGGCCGGTGGAGACGCCGGAGCCGCCCTCGAACAGCACCGTGTGGTAGTTGTCCAGCCCGAGGTCCGGGTGGAGCAGGGCGTTCCACCAGCCGTCCGCGGTGACGTCCCGTTTGGGGCGCAGCGAGGTGACCAGCAGCCCGAGGGTGGGGACGGTCCACAGCACCGTCACCACGATCACGAAGATCGAGGCCAGCGGTGAGGAGAAGGCCTTCCGGACGGCGCCGCCGTCCCGCCGTACGCTCATCGGACCGCACGCTCCTTGCGCAGCTGGAGGATGTTGTAGGCCACCAGTGGCAGCACCGCGAGGAAGAGGATCACCGCCAGCGCGCTGCCCCGTCCGGTGTTGAACTGGACGAAGGACTGCGAGTACATCTCGTTGGCCAGCACCTGGGTGCCGAAGTTGCCGCCGGTCATGGTGCGGACGATGTCGAAGGCCTTCAGCGTGGTGATCATCACCGTGGTCAGCACCACCACCACCGTGGTGCGGATCATCGGCACGGTGACGTGCCGGAACAGCCGCAGCCCCTGGGCGCCGTCCAGCCGGGCCGCCTCGGTGACCTCGTCCGGGATCGCCTTGATCGCCGCCGACAGCACGACCATGGCGAAGCCGGTCTGCACCCACACCATGACGGCCATCAGCAGGAAGGTGTTGAGCGGCTGGGTGAGCATCCAGTTCGGCGGGTCGTCCCAGCCCAGCCAGATCGCCAGCTGACTGAGCAGACCGATCTGCCGCTGCGAGTGGTCGCGCGACTCGTAGACGAACTTGAAGATGATCGAGGCGCCGACCAGGGAGATCGCCATCGGCATGAAGATCAGCGACTTGTAGACCGCCTGGCCTCGCATCCGGTCCACCAGCAGGGCCAGTACCAGCCCCAGCCCGGTCGCCACCAGCGGCGCGATCACCAGCCAGAGCAGGGTGTTGACCAGTACCTCGCGCACCGAGCCGGTGGTGAAGGCCCAGCCGAAGTTCTCACCGCCGACGAAGCGGCTGCTGTCGTCGCTGTAGAGGCTCAGGTAGACGGTACGGACCAGCGGCGCGACCAGGCCGAGCAGCAGCAGGACCAGCGCCGGCCCGAGCAGCACCAGCACGGCCAGCGGGCGGGCGATCCGGCCGGAGGCGCGGCCGGCGACCAGGAAGACCAGCAACAGGATGCCGACGAAGCCGGCGATCGCACCGAGGCCGTTGCCGAACTTGACCATCGCGTCGCCCCAGGCACCGGCGGCGAGGGACATGGCGTCACGTCCTTTCCCAACGGGAGGCGGAACGGGGGTACCGGGAACCGGGGGCACCGGGAACCAGGGGCACCGGGAACCAGGAACCGGGCGGGACCGGAGGAAACGGGGAGTGGAGGAAGCAGGGACCGGAGGGGCGGGCGGTGCGGGTGGGTGGCCCCGCACCGCCCTTCGGCAGGTGGTCCTGCGACGCGCGCCGCTACTGCGGCCAGGCGGCGTCGATGTCCGCGGCGGTCTTCTGGATCGACTGCCCCTCGGCGAACCAGGCGGTGAGCGACTTCCACTCCTGCCCGGCGCCGACCGCGGCCGGCATGAGGTCCGAACCGTCGAACCGGAAGGTCGCCGCCGGGTCGGTCAGCGCATCGGCGGAGATCCGGTCGATCGGATCGGTGTAGAGGCTCTTGTCCACACCCTGATTGGCCGAAACCCAGCCGGTCGCGGTCCGCACCCGGCTGCTCGCCCAGTCGGCGCTGGACAGGTAGTTCTGCACCGCCTGCACCTCGGGCCGGCTCGCGAACGCGGTGAGGAACTCCCCACCGCCCTCGACCGGATTGGGCACCGAGGGGTTCACCGCGGGCAGGTGGAAGGCGAAGATGTCGCCGTCCGGCCCGATCTTCGTGTCCTTGGGCCACTGCGCCTTGTAGAACGAAGCCTGCTGGAGCATCAGGCACTTGCCGGTGAGGATCGGCGCGCCCGCGTCCTGGAAGGTCGTGGTGGCGATCGACTTCACGTCACCGTAGCCGCCGTTGACCCAGGCCGGGTTCTGCATCCAGTCGGCGACCGTCTTCATCGCCGCGGCGATCTTCGGATCGGAGAACTTCACCTGGTGGTTCACCCACTGGTCGTAGACCTCGCCGCCGTACGTGCCGAGGACCACCTCCTCCAGCCAGTCGGTGGCCGGCCAGCCGGTGGCCGTACCGGAGGAGATGCCGCCGCACCACGGCTTGCCGCCGCCGCCCGCCTTGGCGATCCGGTCGCTGAGCGCCATCAGGTCGGCCCAGGTCTTCGGGACCTCGTAGCCGGCCTGCTTGAAGGTCTTGGGCGAGTACCAGACCAGGGACTTCATGTTGGCGCTCATCGGCGCCGCGTAGAAGGTGCCGTTGACCGATCCGTAGGACTTCCAGACCGGGCTCCACTTCTCCTGGTTCGCCACGGTCTGCTGCGGCGGCTTGACCACCTTGCCGCTCTTGACCATCTGCGCGAGCAGGCCGGGCTGCGGGACGATCGCGAAGTCCGGGGCGTTGCCGCCGCTCACCCGCACCGGCAGCTGGGACTCGAAGTCGTTGCTGCCCTCGTAACTGATCCGGATGCCGGTGCACCGGCTGAAGTCGGCCCAGGACTTCTCCAGGTTGTCCGACTCGGGGCTGAGGATCGACGCGAACACCGTCACCGTGGTGCCCCCGTGGCCGGCGTAGGGCTGGTAGCGGGCGCAGTCGCCGGACAGGGTCTGGTTGCCGCCCCCGCCCGAACCTCCGGAGCTGTCGGTGCTGTTGGAGCAGGCCGCGGTCAGGGCCGCGACGGCCAGCAGGGCCACCGCCGCGAGCGGGCGGCGACGGCGGCGGGCAGGGGACGGGGGCGGCGCGGTCGTGGACGGCACGGTCGGGGTGGGAGTCAACGCGGTCCTCCTCGCCGGGGCGTGAACGCTCGGCTGTACGACAGAACGGCATTGCGCTGTACCGGAGTTCGACGTTCGACATGGACGCGGCGGCCGGCCGATCCGACGACGGTAACGCAGCCGCGACGTGCCGCCAAGGTCCGGGCACGCCCTTCGTCACCGCGTGCCCCAGTTGTGACCCTGAGCGCCGGGCGCCCGCGAGCCCCGACGGACCCACCGCCGGGCGCCCGCGACACCCGGAACCACCCCGACCACCCCGACCGCCCCGGCCGTCAGAACAGCCGGACCGGCAGCTCCTTCAACGCGTTCACCACCAGCGAGCCGCTCGGCCGCAGCTCCTCGTCCGGCACTGCCGTCGACAGTCCCGGGAAGCGCTCGAACAGGGCCGGCAGCGCGATCCCCGCCTCCAGCCGGGCCAGCGGCGAGCCCGGGCAGACGTGCGGGCCGTGCCCGAACGACAGGTGCCGGATCGGGTCCCGGGTCACGTCGAACACCTCGGCCGTCACCCCGTGCTGCGCCGGGTCCCGGCCGATCGCGTTGTAGGAGACCAGCACCGGCTCCCCGGCCGGAATCACCGTGTCGCCCACCGCCACGTCCTCGGTGGTGAACCGGAACAGGAAGTTGCTGGTCGGCGGCGTCCAGCGGAGCGACTCCTCCACCACCGCGTCCCAGCCGACCTTGCCCGCCCGCACCAGCTCCAGCTGGTCCGGATGGGCCAGCAGCGCCCGCACCGCGTTGCCGATGAGGTTCACCGTGGTCTCGTGACCCGCCGCGATGATCACCCGAAGGGTGGCCGCCGCCTCCGCGTCGGTCAGCGCCCCGCCCTCGGCGTCGGCCTGCAGCAGCACGCTCGCCAGGTCCTCGCCGGGGACCGAACGGCGCTGCGCCACCACACCGTTGACGAAGGCGTTCAGCCCGGCGATGGTCGCCTGGATGCCCTCCGGGTTCGGGCGGGCGCCGAAGAACCGCTCGTAGAGGTCGCGCAGGAGCGCGTGCTCCGACTCCGGTACGCCGAGCAGCGAGCAGATCACCGTCATCGGCAGCGGGAACGCGAAGGCGGACTTCAGGTCCACCACCGGGTCCCCCGCCGCCAGGGTGTCCAGCAGGTCCCGGGTGATCGCCTCCACCCGCGGGCGCATCAGCTCCACCTGGCGCGGGGTGAACGCGTGCGCCACCAGCGCCCGCAGCCGCCGGTGCTCCGCGCCGTCGGTGGTCACCATGCTCGGGCCGGGCACCGCCAGACCGATCAGCGGCCAGGTCTTCGGCACCTCACCGCGCTGGAACGCCGCCCAGTGCCGGGCGTCCTTCACCAGCCGGGCATCGGTCAGCAGCTCACGGGCGGGCGCGTGCCGGGTCACGGCCCAGGCGGCGACGCCACCGGGCAGCTCCACCGGCACCACCGGGCCGGCGGCGCGCAGCAGAGCGCCCTCGGCAGCGTTGTCGCGGGCCAGCGGATCGAGGACGAACGGGGCGGGGGCGGTCATCGGGTACAGCACTCCTTCGGTTCTGGTGAAGCGGTACAGCGACCCCGGCACCGCCGGGGCTCCGGGATCCGGGATCCGGGGCGGGGCTCGGCCCGCACCCGCCGGGCTCAGCCCGCACCTGCCGGGCTCAGCCCGCGTATCCCGGGGCGAACGACACCGGCAGCGCCACCAGCCCCCGCACCCAGGCCGACGGCCGCCACACCAGCGCGTGCTCGGCCACCGCCAGCCGCAGGTCCGGCAGCCGGTCCAGCAGCACCTCGACCGCCGTCGTCGCGATCACCTCGGCCGCCTCCTGCGCCGGGAACGGGCAGCCGTGCTCGCCGTACGAGTAGCTCAGGTACGCCCGGTTGCCCTCGGCCGGCCGCCCGTCCGGCTGCCGCACCGACGGGTCCGCGTTGGCCCCCGCGAAGCCCAGCAGCAGCATGTCCCCGGCGGCGATCCGCTGCCCGCCCAGCTGGGTGTCCCTGGTCGCCCAGCGGCCCGCGAAGATCTGGGTCGGGGTGTCCTCCCAGAGCGCCTCGTTCAGCGCCTGGCTGATGCTCCGCCGCCCGCCCGACAGCGAGGCGGCGAACCGCTCGTCGGTGAGCATCAGCCGCAGCGCGTTGGACATCCAGTACGAGGTCGGCTGGTGACCGGCGATCAGCATCACCCGCAGGTCCCGCATGATCTCGTCGTGGTTGAGACCCGCCGGGTGCGCCAGCATCCGGGAGGCGACGTCGTCGCCCGGGTTCGCCGCCTTCTCCTCGACCAGCTCCAGCATCACGGCGAGCAGCCGCTGCGCACCGGCCGGCGCGTCGGGGCCGCCGTCCAGCATGGTCAGCAGGCCCTCGATGAGCACCGGCGCCTGCTCCTCGCTCAGCCCGAGCACCCGGCAGAGCACCAGCAGCGGCAGCCGGTGGGCGTACTCGGCGACCAGGTCCGCCTCGCCGCGCCCGGCGAAGTCGTCGATCAGCCGGTCCGCCAGCTCCTCGCAGTGCTTGCGCAGCTCGTACGGGTCGACGGCGGCCAGCGCGTCGGTCACCGCCCGTGAGCGCCGGACGTGCTCCTCGCCCTCGGCGTAGAGGATCGACGGCACCGGCGCCATCATCGGCTTGAGCGGCCAGTCCTCGGCGACGGTCGCCCAGCCGGTCCAGCGGGTGGAGTCCCGGCCGAACAGCTGCGGCTGACCGGTGACCAGCTGGAGCTCGCGGTAGCCGATCACCAGCCAGGCCGGCACCCCGCCGGCCAGTTCGACCGGCGCGACCGGGCCGTGCCCGGCCCGCATCTCCCGGTAGACCTGGGAGGGGTCGGTCTGGAAGCGCGGCCCGTACAGCGGGGTGGCGCCGGCGTGGGCCGGGCAGCCCGGCGGCGGGGTGGCGGCGGGCTCGGTCACGGGGTGCTCTCCTCAAGGACGGGGGCGGCAGCGGCGGCGGGGGTGCCCGCCGTCTCGGCCTCGACCCGGGCGGTCAGGTGGCGGACCAGCTCGATCAGCACCTGCTTGCCGGACTCCCGGTCCCGGGCGTCGCAGTCCAGCAACGGCACCTCGGGCGGCAGGTCGAGCGCCTCCCGGACCTGGTCCAGGGTGTGGGTCGGGTCGCCGAAGTTGTTGCGGGCGACGACGAAGGGCGTGCCGTGGTGCTCCAAGCGGTCGATGGCGTACCAGGAGTCCGCCAGCCGCCGGGTGTCCACCAGCACGACGGCCCCCAGGGCACCGGAGAACAGCCGGTCCCAGAGGAACCAGAACCGCTCCTGCCCCGGCGCGCCGAACAGGTACAGCACCTGGCTCGCGGAGAGGGTGATCCGGCCGAAGTCGAAGGCGACCGTGGTCGAGCGCTTGCCCCAGGCACCGGTGGGATCGTCGATCCCCTCCCCGGCCCTGGTCAGGGTCTCCTCGGTGTTCAGCGGACGGATCTCGCTGACCGCGCCGACCAGGGTGGTCTTTCCCACGCCGAAGCCGCCGACCACGACGATCTTCAGCGCGTTGTCGGCGGTGCGGCGCAGCGGTGTCCGCCCGCTCGGCCGAGGGTCCCGGCCCTCAGAGCTGTTGGAGTCCATGCAGTACCTGCTTCAGCGTGTCGAGATCGGGCAGCCGGGCCTTGTTGGGGGCGAACCGGGGGTGGCGGGCGGTGATCGAACCGCCCTCCAGCAGGTCGCCGAGGAGGATCTTCACCACCGACACCGGCAGCGCCAGCTCCGCGGCGACCTCCACCACGGCGGTCGGCGCCTCGCACATCCGCAGGATGCGCGCGTGCTCCGACTGCATGCCCGGCGCCGGCTCCAGCTCGGCGACGATCAGCGTGACCAGGTCGAACGCGTTCTCCGGGGCCCGGCTGCGGCCCCGGGTGATGGTGTACAGGCGGTCCGGGTCGTCGTCCCGGCCCGGCCGGACCGGCCGCCCGTCGGTGTTCCCCCCGCGCCCGCTCATGCCCGGGCGCTCCCGTCGGTCACCGGGCCGTCCGTCCCGACCACGCCCTCCCGGGCCGGTGCGCTGAGACGGACGCCGATCTGCTCGATCAGCCCGTGCATGTTGTGGCCGACCACACCCACGTCGGCGTCCTCGTCGGTGACCACGGCGAGGTGGGCGCCCTCACCGGCGGCCACGATGCACAGCACTCCGCCGTGGAACTCGGTCATCGACTGCCGCACACCGCCGGTGCCGTCGCCGAACTCGATCGACGCGCCGTGCGCCAGGCTCTGCAGACCGGAGGCGATGGCGGCGAGCTGGTCGGCCCGGTCGTTGCCGAGGCCGGAGGTGTGGCAGAGCTTGAGGCCGTCGGCGGAGAGCACCAGGGCGTGCCGGGTGCCGGGGGTGTTGGTCAGCAGGTTTTCCAGCAGCCAGTCGAGGTCGCGATCGGTGGCACTGCTCATCGGAAGTCCTTCTCGGTGACGAGGGAAGCGTCGGACGCGGGGTCCGCGGCGGACCGCGCGCCCGGGGTGTCCTGGACCGGTACGGCGCCCTCGGCCGGTGCGGGGACACCGGCGGGCGCGGAGTTCTGGGTGCCGGCGGCGGGCTCGGCGTTCAGGGCGTCAGCGACCGGCTCCCCGGCGGCGGCGGGCACGGCAGCGGCAGCGGCGGCGGGCAGGGCAGCGGCAGCGGGCAGGGCGGCCCGGCGGAAGGCGCCCAGCCTGGCGGCGGCAGTCGCCCCGTCGGGACGGGCGGGCCGCTCGGCGGGCGCCGCAGCCGGGGAGGCGGCGGTCATGGTCCGGCCACGACGGCGCTGCGGCAGACCGCTGTCGGTGACGGCGGGCGCAACGGGCACCGGGTCGGCCGGCGGACCGGCCACCGGGACGGCGGGCGCCGGGCGGGCGGGGGTGAGCGCGGGGCGCGGGCCCGTACCGACCGCCCGCTCGACCGCGCGCTCCGCCGGCGCGGGCAGCGGGGCCGGCACCGTCGCGGGGTGCGTGACCAGCTGCTGCGGAATCAGCACCACCACCCCGGTGCCGCCGCGCGCCGACGGCCGGAAGGAGATCTGCAGCCCGTGCTTGCGGGCCAGCACGCCGACCACCGCGAGGCCGATCCGGGTGCCCGCCGACAGCGTGGTGAGGTCCAGCGACTCGGCGGAGACGGCCCGTTCGGCGCGGCGCAGCCAACTGTCGCTCAGGCCCAGGCCGCTGTCCTCGACGGTGACGACCAGGCCGGCCGGCACCTCCTCGACGTAGACGTGCACCTCGGCCGGCGGCGCGGAGAAGGTGGTGGCGTTGTCCAGCAGTTCGGCGAGCGCGTGCATCACGCCCTCGGCGGCGAACCCGGCCACCGCGGCCGTGCTCGCGTTGTGCAGCCTGACCCGCTGGTAGGCGCCGATCCGGCCGAGCGCGCCGCGCAGCACCGACTCCACCGGGATCGGCCGGCCCCAGCGACGGCCCGAGCGGGCACCGGTCAGCACCGCGATGCTGTCGGCCATCCGGCCCGCCTGGGCGGTCGAGTGGTCCAGCCGCAGCAGGTCGCCGAGGACCTCCTCGTCGTGCCGGTGCTGCATCTCGCGCAGTTCCGCGTGCATGCTCGTGGCCAGGGCCTGCACCCGGCCGGCCGCGGTGGCGCAGACCGCCAGGGCGGCGGCCCGCAGGCGCTCGCCGCGGCCGACCTCCTCCGCCACGGCACGCAGCAGCGGGCGCTGGGGGTGGTCCCGGTACGGGGCCAGGGCGGCGTCCACGGTCGCTCCGCTCCGCAGCCGCTCCACGAGTACGGGCAGCACCTCGTCGGCGATCCGGTCCACGGCGGCCCGTTCGGCGCGCTCCGCCTCGGCCTGCGCCCGGGCCCCGGCCACCTCCGCGCGGGCGGCGGCGGTCTCCTCCTCGGCCCGGGCGAGCGCGGCCCTGGCCTCGTCCCGCTCGGCCTCGGCGGCGGCGGCGCGCGCCTTGGCGGCGGTCTCGCTCTGCCTGGCCGCGCCGGCGACCACGAGGGCCGTCATCGACTCGCCCTCCCACCGGCCCAGTTCCAGCTCCAGCCGGCGGGACCGTTCGGTGGCGCTGCCGGCCTGCCGGACGGCGATCAGCCAGAGCACGGTGACCGCCGCCACGGCGGCCGCGGTGAGCGGGCGGTCGGCGTCGAAGGCCCGCATCACCCCGACCGGCCCGGCCACCGCCGCCAGCAGGGCGGCGGCCGCCACAACGGCCCTGGTACGCACGTCGGATCGACGGCTGGGCCCACCGTCGGGGCTGATGGTTTCTGTCATCGGTGCGGTGTCCTCGGCAGAAGTCGGGCGAATGCGCGACCGCCCGGCCGACGTCGTGGAACGTCTCCGGGCGGTGTTTCGGTTCACGCAGTCGGCCGATCATATCCATTCAGACGATGTGCTCAACCGGTAAGTTGACGGTCAGTCTCCTTCTGCCACGCTCCGTATACCACTCCATCTCCATCCCCTCACCCCATCGCCACCTCGACCGCACGTCGCACCAATGTGCGGATGCGGTGACAGTTCGCGCAGACCACCTCACACTTGGCGATCTCCCGCTCGACCTCCGACCAGGGCTGCCGCTCAGCTATCAGCTGCGAAACATTCGCCCGCTTCGCCCCACGGACGTGATCCCAGTCCAGGCCCCGAGCCCACCCGTTCCACCCACAGTCGGTGCAGCCGGCGCGGAGCTTGATCGCATCGTTCCTCCCCTGGGCATCCACCACCGCCTGCCAGGACGGCGGCAGACGCCTGCCTCCGTTCCGGGGCCGTTGCCGCATCGTGCGCGCACGATGACAGCGGGCGCATCGCACCTCGCACTTGGCCAACTCGGCCAAGAGCCGGTCCTTGCCCACGCACAGTTGCACCATTCGGGAGACGGTTCCGGTCTTCTCATCTGGATCCCGATGGTCCGGGTCGAGTGCCCGGACGTCGGAGTAGCCGCAGTCGACACATCCCGTCCGTTTCCACTCGGTCACGACGGCCCGAAGTCTCTCCCGCGATCGGCTCAGGTCGTGCGTGGATCCAAGCCTGGCCCGACGGGCCCGCTGCCGCTCCAGCGCAGCTGCCTTGGCCTCGGGTCGCTTCCACTTCTCCCGACGGGCCGCATTTGTTGCAGCCCTCGCCTCCGCTGCTCGCGCCCTGGCCCGGACAGCTCGCTTGCACTCACTCTGGAGCCCGCTCGGCCTGCTTGCATTCCTCGGGAACTCGGATGCCGGGTGTGTCTCCTGACATGCCGGACACCAGATCGGTGTCATCGATGTGATCTCTGCTGCCGGAGGTCGGCGCCGACTGCGGCGCCTTGAGGGATCGGTCACATCCGAAGCCAAGCAGCCCTCACCGACAGAAAAGGCGGGGCGAGGACTCTCGTCCTCGCCCCGCCCGAGGGCTTCACTCAATCGAGTGAAGCCGACTGCGTTCCTGTGTCAGCTGCAGCCGCTGGTGGAGCCGCAGCCCTCGCAGAGGTAGCAGCTGCCCGCGCGGCGCATCTTGGTGCCGCAGGAGAAGCAGAGCGGCGCGTCGGCGTTCATGCCCAGCTGGATCTCCATCAGCTCGGTGGAGTTGTGGGCCTGGGCGGTGGCCTTGGGCGCCGGGGCGGCGACCGGGGCCGGGGCCGGGACGGCGGCCGGCTTCGCGGCGACCGGAACGACCGGGGCGGACTGGGCGAGCGTCTCGGTGTCCAGCTCCTCCTCCGCCTCCAGCGGCTCGTAGGAACCGGTCTCCAGGTGGCGCTGGCGCTCCTCGACCGAGTGGATGCCGAGCGCCGAGCGGGTCTCGAACGGCAAGAAGTCCAGCGCGAGGCGGCGGAAGATGTAGTCGACGATCGACTGCGCCATCCGCAGGTCCGGGTCGTCGGTCAGACCGGCCGGCTCGAAGCGCATGTTGGTGAACTTCGAGACGTAGGTCTCCAGCGGGACGCCGTACTGCAGGCCCACCGAGACGGCGATGGAGAAGGCGTCCATCATGCCCGCGAGGGTCGAGCCCTGCTTGGACATCTTCAGGAAGACCTCGCCGAGGCCGTCGTCCGGGTAGGAGTTGGCGGTCATGTAGCCCTCGGCGCCACCGACCGTGAAGGAGGTGGTGATGCCCGGGCGGCCCTTGGGCAGGCGCTTGCGGACCGGACGGTACTCGACGACCTTCTCGACCGGGGCCGGGGCCTCGGCGGTGGCCTTCTCCTCGTCCTTCTTCTTGGCCGAGAGCGGCTGGCCGACCTTCGAGTTTTCGCGGTAGATGGCGAGCGCCTTGACGCCCAGCTTCCACGCCTCGAAGTAGATCTCCTCGACGTCCTCGACGGTCGCGGAGACCGGCATGTTGACCGTCTTCGAGATGGCGCCCGAGATCCACGGCTGGATCGCGGCCATCATCCGGACGTGGCCCATCGGGGAGATGGAGCGCTCACCCATCGCGCAGTCGAACACCTCGTAGTGCTCGCTCCGCAGACCCGGCGCGTCCACCACGTTGCCGTGCTCGGCGATGTGGGCGACGACCGCCTCGATCTGCTCGTCCTGGTAGCCGAGGCGCTTGAGGGCGCGCGGGACGGTGCCGTTGACGATCTGCATCGAGCCGCCGCCGACGAGCTTCTTGAACTTGACCAGCGCGAGGTCGGGCTCCACGCCGGTGGTGTCGCAGTCCATCATCAGGCCGATGGTGCCGGTCGGGGCGAGCACCGAGGCCTGGGCGTTGCGGAAGCCGTTCTGCGCGCCGATCCGCAGGACCTCGTCCCAGGTCGCGGTGGCGGCGGTCCAGATCGGGGCGTCCAGCTCGTCGAAGGACACGCCGGCCTTCGAGGCGTCCGCGTGCTGCTTCATGACCCGCTGGTGCGGGGCCGCGTTGCGGGCGTAGCCGTCGTACGGGCCGACGACACCGGCGAGTTCGGCGCCGCGGCGGTAGGCGGTGCCGGTCATCAGGGAGGTGATGGCGCCGGCCAGGGCGCGGCCGCCCTCGCTGTCGTAGGCGTGGCCGGTGGCCATCAGCAGGGCGCCGAGGTTGGCGTAGCCGATGCCGAGCTGGCGGTAGGCGCGGGTAGTCTCGCCGATCTTCTCGGTGGGGAAGTCGGCGAAGCAGATGGAGATGTCCATCGCGGTGATGACCAGCTCGACGACCTTGGCGAAGCTCTCGGCGTCGAACGAGTCGTCGTCGCGGAGGAACTTCATCAGGTTGAGCGAGGCGAGGTTGCAGCTGGAGTTGTCCAGGTGCATGTACTCGGAGCAGGGGTTGGACGCGTTGATCCGGCCGGACTCCGGGCAGGTGTGCCACTGGTTGATGGTGGAGTCGTACTGGATGCCGGGGTCGGCGCAGGCCCAGGCGGCCTCGGCCATCTTGCGGAAGAGCTTCTTCGCGTCGACGGTCTCGATGACCTCGCCGGTCATCCGGGCGCGCAGGCCGAATTCGGTACCGTTCTCGACGGCGGTCATGAATTCGTCGTTGACGCGGACGGAGTTGTTGGCGTTCTGGTACTGGACGGAGGCGATGTCGTCCCCGCCGAGGTCCATGTCGAAGCCCGCGTCGCGCAGGGCGCGGATCTTCTCCTCCTCCTTCACCTTGGTCTCGATGAAGGCCTCGACGTCCGGGTGGTCGACGTCCAGGACGACCATCTTGGCCGCGCGGCGGGTGGCGCCGCCGGACTTGATGGTGCCGGCGGAGGCGTCGGCGCCGCGCATGAAGGAGACCGGGCCGGAGGCGTTGCCGCCGGAGGAGAGCAGCTCCTTGGAGGACCGGATCCGGGAGAGGTTGAGGCCGGCGCCGGAGCCGCCCTTGAAGATCATGCCCTCTTCCTTGTACCAGTCGAGGATCGACTCCATGGAGTCGTCGACGGACAGGATGAAGCAGGCGGAGACCTGCTGGGGCTGCTTGGTGCCGACGTTGAACCACACCGGCGAGTTGAAGCTGAACACCTGGTGGAGGAGGGCGTGGGTCAGCTCGTGCTCGAACACCTCGGCGTCGTCCGGGGTGGCGAAGTAGCCGTTCTTCTCGCCGGCGGCGCGGTAGGTGAGCACCACGCGGTCGATGATCTGCTTGAGGCTCCACTCGCGCTGCGGGGTACCGAGGGCGCCGCGGAAGTACTTGGAGGTGACGATGTTGACCGCGTTCACCGACCAGAAGTCGGGGAACTCGACACCGTGCTGCTCGAAGTTGATCGAGCCGTCACGCCAGTTGGTCATGACGACGTCGCGCCGCTCCCAGCGGACCTTGTCGTACGGGTGCACGCCAGGGGTGGTGTAGATGCGCTCGATCCGCAGGCCGCCCTTGGGGGCCTTGCCGGCACCCTTGCCCGCGGCCTTGTCGGACTTCGACCCGCGTGCGGAACCGCTCGTGGTGTCTGTCACTTCTGTTCCTCCTCCTGGTTGGGCAAACGCCCGAAGTGCCCCGTAAAGTCCGGGCACGGCTGGTTCGCTCTTCCGGTGTGCGGCAGGCAGGGATACTCACCCACCGCGCACGTTTTGTCATGGTCTGTGCGCCGTTTTCGGGCACACGTCGGCCCCGGGGGACCGAAGGGGTTGCGCCGACCCCGGGAAGGGGCCGGTGGAGGGGCCGGGCCGGTTAGGGCGCGGCGGCGGCGACGGGCACGCAGGCGCCGTCGGCCTCGGTGGCGGGCTGCTCGGCGCGGAGTTCCGCGATGGCAGCCTCGAAGTCTTCCAGTCCGTCGTACGCCTGGTAGACGCTGGCGAAGCGCAGGAAGGCGACGACGTCGAGTTCCTTGAGCGGGCCGAGTATGGCAAGCCCGACGTCATGGGTGGTGAGCTCGGCGTTGCCGGTGGCCCGCACGCACTCCTCGACCCGCTGGCCGAGCTGGGCGAGGGCGTCCTCGGTGACCGGGCGGCCCTGGCAGGCCTTGCGGACTCCGGAGATGACCTTCTCCCGGGAGAACGGCTCGGTGACGCCGCTGCGCTTGATGACCATCAGGGCGGCCGTCTCCACCGTGGTGAATCGGCGACCGCAGTCCGGGCACTGCCGGCGGCGGCGGATGCAGCTGCCGTCCTCGGTGGTCCGGCTGTCGACGACGCGGCTGTCGGAGTGCCGGCAGAAGGGGCAGTGCACCTGAGGATCCCTCCTTGGCAGGACGTGCGGACTTGGTCGAGTCTATGCGATCCCGGGGCCCTGCGAGCAACCCGATCTTGAGGCCTCGACCACAAGTACTGGGCCACGGGGAGGACTGTAGCCACTACATCTAGGTTTCGGAGGGAAGGAGGGGCGCTGGCGTGTCGGCGCGGGCGATACCCTCGGAGCCGATTTTCGATCGAACATTTAATCGATGTACAACAAAGCCTTGATCGAGTCAGCCAACTCCCGAATAATTCACTCGAACGTGTGTTTGGCGCAACCTTTCGATACGAGGTGCGTTGGGCTGGAAAAAGGAGAGGACAGCCGTCGAGAGGGGCAGCCGTGAACGCCGTTGAAAGCAACACCATCCCGGTGCAGGAACACTCCCAGCTCAAGGTGGGGCAGCGCACCACGAATCAGCAGAGTGTGGACATCAGCATGGACCGCAGCGAGGATCATCGCCCCCTGGGCCCGGGCATTTCCGGGGTCGGGCGTGTTCCGGACCAGCCCATCGAACACTCCCCCGCCCTGGACGACGCCCACCCGGCGCCGACCCGTTCCGCGCCGGGCCGCCCGCCCGGGATCCGGACCGACGAGGCGGGCCTCACCGAGCGCCAGCGCCGGGTGATCGAGGTCATCCGGGACTCCGTGCAGCGCCGGGGCTACCCGCCGTCGATGCGCGAGATCGGCCAGGCCGTCGGCCTGTCCAGCACGTCCTCGGTGGCCCACCAGTTGATGGCCCTGGAGCGCAAGGGCTTCCTGCGGCGGGACCCGCACCGTCCGCGCGCCTACGAGGTCCGCGGCGTCGAGGTGGCCCGGCCGAACACCGCCGAGACCGCCGGCCGCCCGTCCACCTCCTACGTGCCGCTGGTCGGCCGGATCGCCGCAGGCGGTCCGATCCTGGCCGAGCAGACCGTGGAGGACGTCTTCCCGCTGCCCCGGCAGCTGGTCGGCGAGGGCGAGCTGTTCGCGCTCACCGTGCGCGGTGACTCGATGATCGAGGCGGCCATCTGCGACGGCGACTGGGTCACCGTCCGCCGCCAGCCGGTCGCCGAGAACGGCGACATCGTCGCCGCGATGATCGACGGCGAAGCCACCGTCAAGCGCCTCAAGCGCGAGGACGGCCGGATCTGGCTGATGCCGCACAACCCCGCGTACGAGCCGATCAACGGCGACAACGCGACCATCCTGGGCAAGGTCGTGGCCGTCCTCCGCCGGCTCTGACCGCACCGGCTCCGCCCGTGCCGGAGGCCGGAAGCACCCGGCAGGCAGGAGCCGTCACCCCCGCCGGACCCACAGGAAGGGGCTCCCCGCACAACCGCGTGGAGCCCCTCCGGCCTGTCCCGGCCCTGCCTCAGCCCCGCTTCGGCACCGGCCGGACCGGCGCCGCCGAGTCGTCGATCGCCGCCAGCGAGCGGCGCACCTGGTTGCGGTCCGTGGTGTACCAGAACTCCGGCATCGAGGACCGGAAGAAGCCGCCGTAGCGCTTGGTCTCCACCCGCGGGTCGAGCACCGCCACCACGCCCCGGTCCTCCGCCGCACGCACCAGCCGGCCCGCCCCCTGCGCCATCAGCAACGCCGCATGGGTCGCCGCGACGGCCATGAAGCCGTTCCCGCCGCGCTGTTCGACGTCCTTCTGCCGGGCACTCATCAGCGGGTCGTCCGGCCGCGGGAACGGGATCCGGTCCATCACCACCAGCTGGCAGGCCGAGCCGGGCACGTCCACGCCCTGCCAGAGCGACAGGGTGCCGAACAGGCAGGTGGTCGCGTCCGAGGCGAACTCGCGGATCAACTCGCCCAGGGTGTCCTCGCCCTGGAGCAGGATCCGCTGGTCCAGCCGCTCCCGCATCGCCTCGGCGGCCGTCTGCGCCCCGCGCATCGAGGAGAACAGCCCCAGCGTCCGCCCGCCGGCCGCACCGATCAGATCGGCCAACTCGTCGAGCATGTCCGGCCGTTCGGGATCGCGCCCGGGATCGGCCAGATGCCTGGCGACGTAGAGGATGCCCTGCTTGGGGTACTTGAACGGCGAACCGACGTCGATCCCCCGCCAGTGCGGCACCGGCTCGTCGCCCATGCCCTCCCCCACCGCCTCCGGGTTGTCGCCGGGCGTGCGGACGTCCGGCAGCCGGGCGTCGGACGGCAGGCCCACCGAGGCGGCCACACCGTTGAAGTCCCCGCCGAGCTTGAGGGTGGCCGAGGTGAGCACCACCGCGCGCTCCTTGTACAACCCCTCCCGCAGCAGCCCGGAGACGCTCAGCGGGGCGACCCGCAGCGAGGCGGTGCCGAGCCCGTAGCGGTCGCTGCGCTCGATCCAGACCACGTCGTACTCGGAGTCCTGGAGCAGCCGGTCGGCGGTCTCGTGCAGGGACTCGGCGGCGGCCATCGCCTGCTTGCGCACGGCGTCCTCGTCGCTGAGCCCCTTGTCCCTGGTCTCGCCGAGCGAGCTGATCACCTGCCGGGAGGCGTCCCGGATCGCCGTCACGGCGTAGGCGAGGTACTCGGGCAGCTCCTCCACCCGGCCGGGCTGGGCGGTCTCCATCAGGCCGTGGTAGTTCTCGGCGGCGGCCTGCAGCGCGTCCACGGCCTTCTCGTTGGCGAGCCGGGCGGCCCGCTTGACCGTCCGGTTCACCGCGCCGACGGTCAGCTCGGCGGTGGCCGCCCCGGTGACCCGGTTGACCAGCTCGTGCGCCTCGTCGATGATCAGCAGCCCGTGCTCGGGCAGCACCGGCGCGCCCTCGATCGCGTCGATCGCGAGCATCGCGTGGTTGGTGACGACGACGTCGGCGAGCTTGGCCCGCTCCCGTGCCTTCTCCGCGAAGCACTCCTGGCCGTACGCGCAGCGGGTCGCGCCCAGGCACTCCTTGGAGGTGACCGCGAGCTGGGCCCAGGCCCGGTCGGAGACGCCGGGGGTCATGTCGTCCCGGTCGCCGGTCTCCGTCTCGTCCGCCCAGTCGCGCAGCCGGAGCACCTCCTTGCCGAGCTTGCCGGCGGGCCCGCCCAGCGCCTCGACCGGGTCGAACAGACCCTCGCCCTCGTCGCTCGGGGTGCCCTCGTTGGCCCGGTGCAGGCACAGGTAGTTGGAGCGGCCCTTGAGCATCGCGAACAGCGGACGGCGCCGCAGCACCGGGTGCAGCGCCTCCACGGTGCGCGGCAGGTCCCGCTCGACCAGCTGGCGCTGGAGCGCCAGGGTCGCGGTGGCGACCACCACGCGGTCCCCGTGGGCGAGCGCCGGCACCAGGTAGGCGAGGGACTTGCCGGTGCCGGTGCCGGCCTGCACCAACAGGTGCTCGCCGTGGTCGACGGCGTCCGCGACGGCCTCGGCCATCCGGAGCTGTCCGGGGCGCTCGACGCCGCCGACGGAGGCCACCGCGGCGTGCAGCAGCTCGGGGACACGGGAGCGGGGGACGGCCTCCGCCGGGGCGTCCGCGACGCTCCCGGCCTCGTCGGCGTCCTCGGCGGGGAGCTGGGATTCGGAGTCGTTCGTCATGACCCTCCCAGCCTACGGGGCAGGGGTGACAATCCGGTCCCGCCGACGGGGCACCCGGCCCGTACCGTCCGCGGCGAGCGGGTTGGGCACGGTGCCGTGCCGGGCCGCGTGCGGGCGGTGCGGGCGGTCGCCGTAGCCGTCCAGCAGCAGCCGGTTGCGGTTCAGGCAGAGCCGGTCGATCCGCGGCCGGAACAGGTCGAACAGCGCGAACCGCTCGGCCAGTTCCGGGAACCGCGCCTGGTAGCGGTGGATCTCGGCGCGCAGCAGCGCCCAGAACTCCTCCTCGGCGAGGCCGGTCCCGCTCTCCAGCAGCGGTGCCAGATAGCGGTACACGCCGATGAACAGCCCGGAGTGCAGGAACTGGCACAGGCCCTGCGGGTCCTCGCGCAGCAGCACCGCGTCCACCTCGGCGGGCAGGTCGCGCAGTTCCGGCAGGTCCTGGTCGCTGAGGTTGACGTCGTCGACGAAGTCCTTGACCGCCAGCCGGACCGGTACGTCCCGCTCGTCGAAGACCAGGACGGCGTTCTCGCCGTGCGGGGAGAACACCAGCCCGTACCGGTAGAGGAAGTGCAGCAGCGGCGGAAGCATCGCGGCGAACAGCCGGCCGGTCCACTCGGCGGGGGCGAGCCCGGAGCGGGCGATCAGCTCGGCGGCCAGCGGCCGTCCGTCGCGTCCGGTCTGGAGCAGGGCGGCCAGGGTGCGGCCGCGCTCGCCGGGCGCCAGCGCCGGGCCGAGCGGCTCCCGCCAGATCGCGCCGAGCAGCTCCTTGTACTGGTAGGGGGCCTCCGGCAGGTCGCGGTAGACCGGGTGGTCGACGGTGACCGAGGCGATCTCGCCGAGCAGCACCACCCGGCACTCCTCGCGGAGGAAGGGGTCGGCGTCGCGCAGCCCGTGGATCCAGGCGGTGACGGCGGGCGCGGCCAGGGTGCGTTCGGTGGGCAGGCCGCGCCAGACCAGGGTGTTGAGGACGGCCAGCGGCAGTTTGACCGTGCAGCGCTCGGGGCGGCTCTCGTTGAAGAACGAGCGGATCGACTGCTGGGGCAGCCGGAGGTCGCCGTCGGTGCCGAGCGGCACGATCTCGCCGGAGGCGATCCACGGGGCGAACAGCGGCACCACGGTCTCGTCCCACTGCCACGGGTGCACCGGCAGCAGCAGGTAGTCGTCGGCGGCGGCGCCGAGCGGGGCGCGGAGCGCGGCCGGGTCGTCGAGCTCCCGGCGGTACAGCCGCTCGGGGTCGGTGAGGCCGGCCACGCCCCGGTACTCGGCGAGCCGGCGGTGCACGGCGATCCAGGGCAGCGGGCGCGGGGTGCGGGCCTCGGGGGCCCAGCGCGCGGCGTCGGCGGCGGAGAAGCCGATCCGGCCCTTGTTGGGGACGATCCACGGGTGGCCGCCCTGCCGGCCCTCCAGTTCGGTGTGGCCGAGGTCGGCGAGTTCGGCGGCGGTGAGGCCGGTGGCCAGCAGGTGGGCGTCGGCGATCAGGGTCGCGGTGAGCTCGCGCAGCAGGTGGCCGGTGGTGTCGCCGCGCAGCCCGAGGGCGTGCCGGGCGTGGACCAGGAAGCGCAGCGGGTCGAGGCCCTCGGGGTCGTCGCAGTGGACGGAGCCGGGGTCGACGAGCCAGCTCTCGTAGGCGCCGCGCCGGGCGGTGAAGCGGTACTCGGCCCCGGGCAGGGCGAGCGTCCAGCCGTCCGGTGCCCCGGTCCCGGTCGGGGCGAGGAGTTCCTCGTAGGCGAACTCGCCGAGCATCTTGGCGAGCAGCGCGCGGCCGGCCCGCTGCCAATGGCCGGCGGTGAGCTGCGGCGGCAGGTACAGCGGCGGTTCAGCGGCCGGCGGTTGCGGCACGGGTCGGCTCCTGGGGTCGGGGGAGGCTGGAAGCGGGAACGGAGGAGGAGGTGGTCGTGGCGGCGGCCTCGGGGGCCGGGGCGGTCGCCGGGGCGGGGAGCGGGGTCGCCGGGGCGGGCGGCGCCGAGACCGGGGCGGGCGGCGCGAAGCCGGTCCAGGCGGTGCGCCGGGGCAGCCGGTGCACGGTCCGCCCGGTGACGGCGTTGAGGATCACCGCGGCCCGGTGGGCGCCGAGTCCCAGATCGGGGGTGCCCACCCCGTGGGTGTGCAGCTCGCCGTTCTGCACGTACAGCCCGCCGGTGAGCTCCGGCCGGGTGGCCACCCGGTGGTCGAGGTCGACCCGGTAGCGGCCGGCCGGGTCGCGGTCGATCAGATGGGCGAGCGGTTCCAGGGCGGCCGGGCCGGCCGCCCGGTAGCCGGTGGCGAGCACCACGGCGTCGGTGCGCAGCAGGTGCGCGCTGCCGGAGTCGGTGTGCCGGCAGTCGAGTTCGAGCCCGCCGCAGGGGCCGGGCCGGGCCTCGGTGACGGCGGTGCCGGGCGTGATCTCGACCGGTGCCGCGCCGACCGGCCGGCCGACGGTGCGTTCGTACAGCTGGTCGTGGATCTCGGCGAGGGTCTCGGCGGAGGCGGCCTTGTGCAGCTGCCACTGGGCCTCGACCAGGCGGTCGCGGACGGCCTCGGGCAGGCCGTGGAAGTACCGGGTGTAGTCGGGGGTGAAGTGCTCCAGGCCGAGTTTGGAGTACTCCATCGGCGCGAGCGCCCGGGTCCGGGTGAGCCAGCGCAGTCGCACGCCGTCGCCGTCGTGGCGGCGCAGCAGGTCGAGGAAGATCTCGGCGCCGGACTGCCCGCTGCCGACCACGGTGATGTCCCGGGCGCCGGCCAGCCCGTCGCGCCGGTCGAGGTAGTCGGCGGAGTGGAAGACCGCCGGGTGGCCGTCGAGCGCGGCGAAGGCCGCGGGGCGGACGGGCAGGGTGCCGACGCCGAGCACGACGTTGCGCGCCTCGACGGTGCACTCCCGTCCGGTGGCGGGTTCGCGCAGCTCGGCGCGGTAGCGGTCGCCGGTCCAGTGCAGGGCGGTGACCTCGGTGCCGAAGCGGCAGTTGGCGAGCCGTTCGGCGGCCCAGCGGCAGTAGTGGTCGTACTCGCGGCGGGTGAGCTGGAAGCGCTCGGTGAAGTAGAACGGGAACAGCCGGTCCTCCTCCCGCAGGTGGTTGAGGAAGGACCAGGGGCTGGTCGGGTCGACCAGGGACACCAGGTCGGCGAGGAACGGCACCTGCATCCGCGCGCCCTCGACGAGCATCCCGGGGTGCCAGCGGAACTCCGGTCGCCGGTCGCAGAAGAGGGTGCGCAGCCCGGGGACGGGCTCGGCGAGCGCGGCGAGCGAGAGGTTGAACGGGCCGATGCCGATGCCGAGCAGGTCGTACGGTCCGGGCGGGGGGGCTGGGGTGTCCATGAGGCGGGTGCTGTCCTAGGCGGGGTGCGGGGTGCGGTCGCGGACCATCAGGGCGGCCCGCTTGTCGGGCAGGTCGAGTTCGGCGGCGAGTCGGAAGCCGGCCCGCCGGAAGGCGCGGACGGAGCGCCGGTTGCGGACGTCCGGCTCGGCGACCACCCGTTCGCAGTGCGGGCGCTCCCGCAGCAGGCGGTCGGTCAGGGCCGCGAGCAGGGCGGTGCCGAGGCCCCGGCCGCGGCTGGCGGCGGGCCCGAGCAGCAGGTGCAGTCCGGCGTCGTGCGACCGGGCCGGGTAGTGCGCGGCGAGCGGGTCGAGGTCGGCGCGGTAGACCTCCCAGTAGCTCATCGGGGTGTCGTCGAGCAGTCCGAGGCAGGGCAGGCTGCGGCCGTCGCCGTCGAGCTGGCGGCGCAGGTGCCCTTCGGTGACGGCGGACGGGCCGGCGAGTTCCCAGAACGCGGCCACTTCGGGGTCGTTCATCCAGCGGGTGAGCAGGCCGAGGTCGGCGGGGAGCCGGACCGGGCGGAGCCGGAACTCCCCGGCGGCGGTGGCCATCGTGCCCCACCCCGCCGGATCGTCCGTCGGACCGCCGACGCCGGGGCCACCGTCCGACAGCCGGTCCACCGGCCCGCTCACGCGCCCGCCACCGGGTTGGGCAGCTCGATGTAGACGGACTGGGTGGCGACCGGCCCCACCAGCTCGTCCAGGCCCTGGATCCGGGTGAGCAGATTGGCCTTGCAGGGCAGGGTCGGGGCGTCGAGCAGCAGACCCGGCAGCGCGGAGCCGGTGGCCCGGGCGGCGGGCCCGGCCAGGAAACGCCGGAGCGCGGCGAGCAGCACGGTCTCGTCGGCGAGCCGCTGCGAGCCGATGGCGCCGACCAGGCCGAGGACGTGGTTGATGCCCAGGTAGTAGGCGAAGTGGTGGTCGATCACCGGATCGTCGAGGAAGGTGTCGCTGCGCGCGCCGAGGCCGGGCAGCCGGGCGGTGAGCCGGTCGGTGGCGCTGTGCCGGTAGTAGTAGCCCTGGTTGTCGCGGTAGCGGCCGCCGTTCGGCCAGCCGTCGGCGTCGAGCAGGACGAGGCTGTTCTGCTGGTGGGCCTCCAGCGCGATGCCGGCCTGTCCGTCCAGCCAGAGCACGGGCAGGACGACGGCGTCCAGGTAGCGCAGGAACCATTCGGCGGCCACGGTGGGCAGCGGTCGGCCGGTGCGGGCCGCGAGCGTCCGCAGCAGGTCGCCGAGCCGGGACGTGACGCGGCCGGCCTCCTCGCCGGCCCCCGCCGGGTGCGGCCGCTCGGCGACCAGCCCGGCCACGCAGTGGGCGCGGTCGCCGGGGGCGAACGGCTGGGCGCGCAGCACGGTGTCCAGGCCGCCGGGGTCGCCGAGGCCGGGGTGGTCGACGCCGATCCAGGCGGGGTCGCGGACGATGTCGAAGCCGGGGTGGGCGGCCCGCCACTCGGCGCCGAGGCCGCTCTCCAGCAGCCGGTGCATCTCCAGGCCCCGGTGGAGCTCCTTGCGGAGGTTCTCCCGGCGGGAGTTGGTGATCCGCAGGCCGAGCGAGAGCTTCAGCATCCAGGGGGTGCCGGGCCGGTAGACGGTGCGCACCGAGGAGGTCGGGTACCAGGCGGCGCCGGACGGGCCGAGGTCGTGCAGCCGGCCCTCGGCGAGCAGGGCGGCGACGGCCGGGCGGTGGGCCAGTTCGCGGGCCTGCCAGGGGTGCAGCGGCAGGGCGGCGGTGCCGGGCGGCAGCAGGGCTGGGTCGCCGAGGAGCTGGGCGGTGATCCGGTCGGCGCCCTCGGTGAGGGCGGAGCCGGCGGCGAGCAGCTCGCGGTCGACGGCGTACCAGTGCAGTTGGAAGGAGCCGTGCAGTTCGGGCGAGTAGGCGGCGCTCTGGGCGGGGCCGAGGCCGTCGCGGCTCTTGGGGGTGGGGTGCAGCGGGTGGCCGAGCAGCAGGGACTGCTCGGTGGCGAGGAACTCGGAGCGCTCGGGCCCGCCGGGCGCCGGGGCGGTGCCGGAGCGGTGGTGGGCCAGGATGTCGGCGGTGCGGACCACCGAGTCGGCGACCCGGGCGGCGAGGTCGGCGATCTGCCCGGGGTCGGGCCGGTCGGCGGCCGCGGCGGCGAGCAGGGCGGCGGCGGTGACGGCGTCCACCGGGGCCTCGTGGAGGTCCGGGCCGGCCCCGAGGGTGGGCGGGCCGAACCGGTGCCAGCCGGCCGGCGACCAGTGCCGGACGGGGGCGGAGAGCCGGGCGGCGCCGCCGAGGACGGCGATCCGCAGGTGTCCGTCCGGGCCGGGCGCGGCGCCGGTCTCGCGGGCCCAGCAGCGCAACAGGGCTTCCACGGCGGCCTGTTCGGCGGCGACGGCCGGATCCGGGTGGAGCAGCCGGTCGGACGGGACCGGGGCGGCGGCGGTGGGAACGGTGGCGGCGGTGCCGGTGGCGGCGGGGGCCGCGGGGCCGGGACGGCCGGCCTGGATGTCGGGCGGGGCTCCGGTGAGGGCGGTGCTCAATGCTGCTCCTTGGTGCGCGTGGAGTGCCGACGCGCGTGGGGTGGAGAGAAATCCGGCGGGCGCTCGCACCGTCGCGTCAGGTAAGGGTTACCTATCCCTGACGGTTGATCACAAGGGCGCTTCACTCGTCCGGGTGAAGACCGGTGAAGGTTCACCTTTCGGCAGGGAGCTGGGCCCCCAGTGCCAACGAGCCGGCGGCTCCCGCGTCACAGATCGGTGACCGCCGCCCGGGGCCGCAACCGGGGGCCGCCCGGGGCCGTCCTGGTGGCCAGTGGCAGACTCCAGGACGGCGGCCCGCCGCCCACACCGAACCACCAGGGGGACAGCACTCATGCCAGCGATCCACCGGTCAGCCGCAGCCGCGGTCCTCGCCGCGGGGACCCTGTTCGCCGTCACCGCCTGCGGCCCCGACGGGCCTTCGGGCGGCGGGGGAACCGCCGCCCCGCCGCCCTCGCCGGGCACCACCGCCTCCGCCACCGCCGCGGGGGGCGGCAGTGGCGCGATCGGCGGCATCACCCTGCCCACCGGCATCCCGACCAGCCTGCTGGAGGGGCTGCCGAAGAGCTGGGACGACCTGACCCGGTGGAAGTTCGAGGACTGGGACAACTGGGCGTCCAAGCACGTCTTCAACAACCCGATCGTCAAGGACTTCTGGAACCCGGACAAGATGGGCGACTCCAAGCCGGCCGACCCGGCGCCGCCCACCGCCAAGCCCGCCGCCGACGACGGGGTCACCGACCCGGAGCCCGCGGTGGTCAAGGCCGTGCCGGTGCCGCGTCCGTACACCAAGCAGCCGTCCGGGAAGGTCTTCTTCTCCGCCGAGGGCGGCCGGGGCAACTGCTCGGCCACCGTGGTCCAGGACCCGGCGCACCCGGGCAAGAGCAACCTGGTCTGGACGGCCGGCCACTGCGTCCACCCGGGCAAGGGCGGCAACTACTTCAAGGACCTGGTGTTCGTCCCCGCCTACAACAACTCGGGCGCCTCCAGCGGTGGCAAGAAGGCCCCGCTGGCCGAACTGGCCCCGCTCGGCACCTGGTGGGCCAAGGACGTGGTGACCTCGCCGCAGTGGCTGGTCGAGGGCGGCGGCACCGGTGACGCGGCGAACCAGTACGACTTCGCGATCATGCGGGTGAGCAACCAGAACGACAGCGGAAAGTCGCTGGAGGAGACGGTCGGCGGGGCCGTCCCGGTCTGGTTCGACGCCCCGCGCGACAAGGTCACCGCCACCGCCGTCGGCTACCCGCTGTACAAGCCGTTCGACGGCCAGGAGCTGTACAAGTGCGAGGGCGGGAAGCCGACCCGGCTCTCCTTCGACCCGAAGCGCCCGTCGATGCTCACCATCGGCTGCAACATGACCCAGGGCTCCAGCGGCGGCGGCTGGTTCGCGCCGATGCCGGACGGCAAGCTCGCGCTGGTCTCCAACACCTCGATCGGCACCCAGGACCACACCTCGCTCAGCGGGCCGTACCTGGAGACGGTCGCCAAGCAGGCGCTGGACTGGATCGCCAAGAAGAAGTAGCCGGACACGCCGACGGCCCCGGTCCCTCCCGTGAGGAGGGACCGGGGCCGTTCGCGCGGTCCGGATCAGCCCTGCGGCGTCAGCGCCACCGCGAAGGGCTCCAGCTCGGCGGCCAGCTCGGCCGGCACCTTGGCGTGCAGCAGGGTGCCCTCGCCGGTGTGCTCGGCGCCGAGCAGCTCGCCCTCGGCGTGCACCCGGGACACCAGCGCGCCCTGGGTGTACGGGACGAGCGCGTGCACCTCGACCGCCGGCCGCGGCAGCTCGTCGTCGATGAGCGCGAGCAGCTCCTCGATGCCGACGCCGGTGCGGGCCGACACCACGATGGCGTGCGGCTCGCGGCGCAGCAGCCGCTGCAGCACCAGCGGGTCGGCCGCGTCGGCCTTGTTGATCACCACGATCTCCGGCACGTTCTGCGCGTCGACCGAGACGACCACCTCGCGGACGGCGGCCAGCTGCGTCTCCGGCTCGGGGTGCGAGCCGTCCACCACGTGCAGGATGAGGTCGGCGTCGGCGACCTCCTCCATGGTGGAGCGGAACGCCTCGACCAGGTGGTGCGGCAGGTGCCGGACGAAGCCGACGGTGTCGGCCAGGGTGTAGACCCGGCCGCTCGGCGTCTGCGCCCGGCGCACGGTCGGGTCGAGGGTGGCGAACAGCGAGTTCTCCACCAGTACGCCCGCACCGGTGAGCCGGTTGAGCAGCGAGGACTTGCCGGCGTTGGTGTAGCCGGCGATGGCCACGGACGGCACCTGGTGGCGCTTGCGCTCCTGGCGCTTGGTGTCGCGGCCCTTCTTCATGTCGGCGATCTCCTTGCGGAGCTTCGACATCTTCTCCCGGATCCGGCGCCGGTCGGTCTCGATCTTGGTCTCACCGGGACCACGGGTGGCCATGCCGCCGCCGGACGAGCCGGAGCCGCCACCACCCATCTGCCGGGAGAGCGACTGGCCCCAGCCGCGCAGTCGCGGCAGCATGTACTGCATCTGCGCGAGCGAGACCTGCGCCTTGCCCTCGCGGGACTTGGCGTGCTGGGCGAAGATGTCCAGGATCAGGGCCGTCCGGTCGACGACCTTGACCTTGACCACGTCCTCCAGGTGGATCAGCTGGCCCGGGGTGAGCTCACCGTCGCAGACCACGGTGTCGGCGCCGCTGGCGGCGACGATGTCGCGCAGGTCCTTGGCCTTGCCGGAGCCGATGTAGGTGGCCGCGTCAGGCTTGTCACGGCGCTGGATCACGCCGTCCAGCACCTCGGAGCCGGCCGTCTCGGCCAGCGCGGCGAGCTCGGCCATCGAGTTCTCCGCCTCCTCCAGGGTGCCGTCGGTCCAGACCCCGACGAGCACCACGCGCTCCAGGCGGAGCTGGCGGTACTCGACCTCGGTGACGTCCTCGAGCTCGGTGGAGAGGCCGGCGACACGACGGAGCGCGGCGCGCTCGCTGCGGTCGTACTGGTCGCCGTCGTAGTGGTGGCCGTGGTCCTCGTCGATGGCCGCGAGGTCCTCGTCCATGAGGGCTTCCGCCCGCAGACCGTCGATGCGGCGCGTGGCGTCGGTCTGGTCGCGGGTGTCGAACGTGGAGGTCATTCTGTCCTTCGGCTGCTGGAACGGGTGGCCTGTGCGCGACCGTACGGACGGTCGTGCCCGGAGTCTGCCCAGCTGCCGCCCCGACTACCACTCGGGCGAGGTGCGAGCTACCCCTCGGGGCCGCGGTTCGGACTGGGACTCCTCTGCCCCGAGAACGCCGCGGTCCGGCCGTGAATTCCCCATGATGGTCGCACGCCGGGCGCGGGCGGGTCATCCGCATTTCCCTCCGGCGCCGCCGGGCGGACCGCCGCGCCGGGCGTGGCGGCCGGGGCCCGGCCGGGACCGCCGCCGGGCGGGGCGTGCGGCCGCTCGACGTCGTACACCCCGGAGACCCGCAGCATGGCCCGCAGCACCGCGGCCAGCGCGGCCGGGTCCGGCAGCTCGACGGTGTAGGTGTGCCGGACCCGCAGCTCCTGCGGCGGTTCGACCTCGGCCGAGACGATGCCGACGCCCTCCCCCGAGATCGCGGCGGTGAGGTCGGCGAGCAGCCGGGGCCGGTTCAGCGCCTCGGCCCGCAGGGTCGCCCGGTAGCCGGCCGGCGGGGCACCGCCGGGGCGCCAGTCGACGTCCAGCGCGCCGCGCCCGTCGGCCCGCATCCGCTCCCCCGCCGGACAGCCGGCCCGGTGCACGGCGATCGCGCCGCCGCGGATCGGGTAGCCGACGATCTCGTCCGGCGGCACCGGGGTGCAGCAGCGGGCCAGCCGGACGGGCGCGCCCGGGCGCCCGGCCGCGGTGACCGGGACGGCGGGCCGGCCGGCGGCGACGGGGTGGACGGGCGGCGCGGGCTGGCTCGGCGAGGGGCCGGTGCGGACCACCGGGCGGCGGGGCGGGTGGTCGGCCAGCCAGCGTTCGATGGCGATCCTGGCGGCCGGGGTGCGGGCGTGCGCGAGCCATTCGGGGGCGGGGCCGGAGGGCTCGGACCGGCGCCGGCCGGCCGGGGCGGCGGCGCGCCCGGCGTCCCCGGGGCCGTCGGGGCCGTCGGGGCCGTCCGACCAGTCGGAGCCGTGGGAGCCGTCGGGCGCGTCCGAGCCGTCGGTGAGGATGGCCACCCGGTCGCCGTCCTGGAGCACGGTGGAGAGCGCCACCAGCCGTCCGTTCACCCGCGCCCCGATACATCGGTGCCCGGTCTCCTCGCCCAGTAGATAGGCGGCGTCCACGCAGGTCGCCCCGGCCCGGAGCTGAAGCGTTTCGCCGAGCTCGGTGACCGCGGTGATCTCGCGGTCACCGGCGAGGTCGGCGGTGAGGGCGGACCAGAAGGCGTCCGGGTCCGGGGTCTCCTGCTGCCACTCCAGCAGCCGGGAGAGCCAGCCCGGCCGGGCCGGGTCGGTGCGGTCCAGCTCGTCCGGGGCCTGCTCGCCGCCGCGCGCGGGCTGCCGGGGGTCGCCGAGCGCCACCACCCCGGTCTCGGCGACCTCGTGCATCCGGCGGGTGCGCACCAGCACCTCGACCACCTCGCCGCCCGCCAGCGCCACCGCGGTGTGCAGCGACTGGTAGAGGTTGAACTTGGGCGCGGCCACGAAGTCCTTGAACTCGCCCGGCAGCGGCGTCCAGCAGGTGTGCAGCTCGCCGAGCACGGCGTAGCAGTCGGCGTTCTCCTCGACCACCACCAGCAGCCGCCCGAAGTCGGCCGGCTGCGGCTCCTGCGGCCGGCCGTCCCGCCCCGGGGCGGCGTCCCGCTTGAGCAGCACCCGGTGCAGCGAGACGCAGTGCCGGGGCCGGACGGTCACCTCGGCGGCGACCCCGGCCTCGGCGAGCTGACGGCCCAGCACCCCGGCGAACGGCGTCAGCAGGGTGTCGGGGCCGTCCTCGTGCCGGGCCAGCAGGGCACGGGTGCGGGCGTGCTCCTCCGGGTGCAGGGTGGCGAAGACGATGTCCTCCAGCTCCGCCTTCAGCACCTGGATGCCGAGCCGCTCGGCGAGCGGGATCAGCACGTCCCGGGTGACCTTGGCGATCCGCACCTGGCTGGCCGGCTTCATGTGCCGGATGGTCCGCATGTTGTGCAGCCGGTCGGCGAGCTTGATCACCATCACCCGGACGTCGTCCCCGGTGGCGACCAGCATCTTGCGGAAGGTCTCCGCCTCCGCCGCCGCCCCGAAGTCGACCTTCTCCAGTTTGGTCACCCCGTCGACCAGGTAGGCGACTTCGGGGCCGAACCCCTCGGCGACCTGGCCCAGCGTCAACTCGGTGTCCTCCACCGTGTCGTGGAGCAGCGAGGCGACCAAGGTGGTGGTGCCGGCGCCGAGTTGGGCCAGGATCATGGTGACGGCCAGCGGATGGGTGATGTACGGCTCGCCGCTCTTCCGCTTCTGGCCCCGGTGGCTCTCCTCCGCCAGCCGGTAGGCACGGCCGAGGAGGCCGAGGTCGGCCTGCGGATGGTGCCGCCGGTGGGCCTGCACCAGCGGTTCGAGGGCGTCGGGCACCGGCGGGCGGCCGGTGGCCAGCAGCGCGGCGCGCCCGGCGCGTCCGAGCGCGGCCCGGCCCAGTCCGCCGAGCGGCCGTCTGGGCCCGGCTTGCCGTGCGGACGTCGGCTGCCCCGCCAGGGGCTGCCCGGCTTCGATGGTCATCGGCACCTCCGGCAGCGGTACCGGGGGCGTGGGCCGACCCGGTGGTCCATGCTACCGAGCAGAGCACGTTCCGCGATGCCCCGCTTCCCGTCCGTCATACCTGTCACTCGAACGGGGGGATTCGATCCCATACGAATTGGGCAAACGCGATCGTCGACGAAAGGGCGGCCCGGAGAACGCTCCCCGGGCCGCGCGCACCGCTCGTGAGGGACGGTCAGACGCCGCCGAGCAGCGCCGTCCAGGACGGGTCCAGTTCGCCGCGGGCGACGATGACCGCCGGGCCGGTCTTCTCCACCCGGCCGTCCGGGTGCTCGGTGATCGTCAGCCGGCCGCCCAGCACGTCGACCGCGTAGGTCACGGCCGCACCGGTGACCGCCGGGTCCAGGCCGTCCCGCCGGGCGGCGGCCACCGCGACGGCGCAGGCGCCGGTACCGCAGGAGAGGGTCTCGCCGGAGCCGCGCTCGTACACCCGCATCGCGACGTGCCGGGGCCCCCGGTCCACCACGAACTCGACGTTGACGCCCTCCGGGTACGCGCCCTCGGGACTGGTCGCCGGCGCCGTCCGCAGCTCGCCGGCGTGGTCCAGGCTCTCGACGAAGGCGACCGCGTGCGGATTGCCCATGTTGACGTTCAGGGCCGGCCAGCTGCGCCCGCCGACCGCCACCGCGATGCCGTCCGGTCCGGGCAGTGCGGCCCGGCCCATGTCCACGGTGATCTCCCCGGGCGTGCCGTCGGCGGCGTCCGCCGCGACCCGCACGGTCCGCAGCCCGGCCCGGGTGGCCACCGGCAGCTCGCCCGGCTCGGCGAGCCCGGCCTCGACCAGGTAGCGGGCGAAGACCCGGACGCCGTTGCCGCACATCTCGCCGATCGAACCGTCCGCGTTGCGGTAGTCCATGAACCACTCGGCGCGGTCGGCCTGGTCGGCGGCGGCCGGGTCGGCGGCGGAGCGCACCACGCGCAGCAGCCCGTCCCCGCCGATGCCGGCGCGGCGGTCGCACAGCGCGGCGACGGCCTCGGGACCAATGGTCAGCCGGCCGTCCGGGTCGGGGACGATGACGAAGTCGTTCTGGGTGCCGTGCCCCTTGAGGAAGGGGAGGCCGACGGGCTGCGCGGAGGTTGCGGTCACCCTTCCGATGGTACCGAGGCGCTCCGGACCCCTGCCCTCCGGTTCCACCCCGCGGACCGCGTGCCGCCTAGCGTCCGGAGAGCCGGACGACCCGCCACAGGGCCAGCGCGCAGGCGGCCAGCACGATCAGCGTGTAGATCACGATCGCCCGCCACCCGGCCCGCTCGCCGGTGCCGCGGCGCGGCAGGCCGGGCCACTTGTAACCGGCGTGCCGGGCGGCCATCGCCCCCCAGCCGAGCGAGGCGGCGGTCAGCAGCAGACCGAGCATCCCGATCATCGCCGAGCCGGCCCCGGCCGAGCCGAAGGCCAGCGGGAAGGCGAACATCAGCGACCCGGCGGTGGCCAGCAGGGCTATCGGCAGGGTCTGCCACCAGCGGAGCCGGCGGCGCGGCCGGATCTCCCGCTCGTGCACCGCGCCGGCGGGGGCGCTGGTGTCGAGCGCCGGCAGCGCGAGGGCGTACGAGGTGGGCATGTCCAGTCCGGCCAGCACCGGCAGGTCCGGCAGCGTCGAGGAGTCGAGGTCGGCGGTCTGCGCCGTGGCACTGCCGCCGACGGTCCCGCCGTTCACGGAACGTCCGGCGCTCTGGCCGGTTTCGGGGCCGGTACCCGTGGACACGCGGCCTCCCCTGACAGTTCGACACGAGTGCGACTCGCGGCCTGGCCCGATCGGCCCGCCCGGGCCGACCCTTATGACCTCGATGATGGCATGTCCAGGGTGGCGTTCCGGGCCTGACCGGGGTCGTCGGGTGATCCGTGGCCATCACGTGATCCGGTCGTGACCGCCGGGCTGTGCTGCACGGCCCTCTGCCCGCGCAACTGCACCGCCGGATGGCCGGAAACCGCCTATCGGGCGGCCGTTTCCTGACGATCGATCAGCCCCAGCGAACGGTCGAGCAGCTCGGCCGGGTCGGTGCCGGCCGGTCGGGAGAGCCAGTGGATCCGGTCGTCCCGGCGGAACCAGGACTCCTGCCGGCGGGCGAACCGCTTGGTCGCCCGGACGGTCTCGGCCCGCGCCTCGTCCTCGGTGCAGGTCCCGGCGAAGTGGTCCAGCACCTGCTGGTAGCCGAGTGCCCGGGAGGCCGTCCGCCCCTCGCGCAGCCCGAGCCCCTCCAGGGTCCGCACCTCGTCCAGCAGCCCGTCCCGCCACATCCGGTCCACCCGCAGGGTGATCCGCTCGTCCAGCTCGGGACGCGGCACCGCGACACCGATCTGCACCGCGTCGTACACGGCGGTGTTGCTCGGCAGGTTCGCGGTGAACGGCTGCCCGGTGATCTCGATGACCTCCAGCGCCCGGACGATCCGCCGGCCGTTGCCGGTGAGGATCGCCTCGGCCGCCGCCGGGTCCAGCGCGGCCAGCCGGCCGTGCAGCGCGTACGGGCCGAACTGCTCCAGTTCCGCCTCCAGCCGGGCCCGGACCTCCGGGTCGGTGCCCGGGAACTCCATCTCGTCGATCGCCGCCCGCACGTAGAGGCCGGAGCCGCCCACCAGGACGGGGGTGCGGCCGGCCGCGAGCAGCCGGTCGATCTCGGCCCGGGCCAGCCGCTGGTACTCGGCGACGCTGGCGGCCTCGGTGACGTCCCAGATGTCCATCAGACGGTGCGGGATCCCACCGCGCTCCGCCGCGGTGAGCTTGGCGGTGCCGATGTCCATGCCCCGGTAGAGCTGCATGGAGTCGGTGTTGATCACTTCGCCGTCGAGGGCGCGGGCCAGGGCCACGGCCAGGTCGGACTTGCCGGCGGCGGTCGCGCCGACGACCGAGACGACACGGGGGCGGCTGGGCCGGACAGTAGTGGAGCTGCTCACCGGACAAGTCTGCCAAAGAACGGCGGCCGACCGGCCCGCCCCCCGTTCACGTCCGTTTTCTGCCTTCTCGTCCCGTTGCGAACGGTTCGGGCGTGACGGACGTTGTGAGAGAGAAAGCGACAGAAGGGTGAGGCGCCATGGGTCTGATGGACAACCTCAAGGGCAAGGCCGGGGAGCTCAAGGAGAAGGCCAGCGAGTTCGCCGGCAAGCACAGCGACCAGATCGGGAGCGCGGTGGACAAGGCGGGCGGCGCGATCGACAAGGCCACCAAGGGCAAGTACAGCGAGAAGATCGAGCACGGCACCAGCAAGGCCAGGACCGCCGTGGACGACTTCGCCCACAAGCCCGAGGGCACGGGGGGCGCCGGAGGTGCCGGGGGCCCCGACACCACCCCGGGCGGCCCGGCCGGCGGCGCACCCGGCCCCGGCCCGACCGGCGGCACGCCCGGCCCGACCGGCTGACCACCCGACCGGCCGGCCGGGCCCTGCCGGGGCTCAGCTCCAGGAAGCGACCAGGTACCCGACCCCGTACGGCGCGTCCTGGTAGCCCAGCCGCGCGGTGAGGCCGGCGCCCTCGGCGGCGCCGGCCAGCACCTGCCAGGGCGCCCGGCCCTCGGCCTTCAGCTCGGCCGCCAGGCCCGGGTCCAGCGCCGCCAGCGCGGCCGTGTCGGCGGTACCCAGCGCCCGGGCGAGCGCCGCGTCGTAGCCCTCGGCCCGCTCGTCCAGGTAGCCGGGCGCCTTCAGCGAGCGGCAGGCGCTGCCGTCGCCCATCACCAGCAGCCCGACCCGGTCGGCCAGCCCGGCCAGGCCCTGGCCCAGCCCGAGCATCCGGTCGGCGGGCGCGTCGGCGGGCACCGCGCAGGCGTGCGTCGGCAGGGTCGCCCCGGCCCGGCCGAGCAGCCAGGCGCCGACGGTCAGCGCGGGCGACAGCTCGGGGCCCTCGGCCCGGCCGCCCGGCAGCGCGGCCACCAGCGGCACGCCGTACCGGTGGAAGGACCCGGCCCCGCCCTCGGTCCAGACCTCGGCCTCCGGCCCGGTGCCGACGACCACGAGCAGGTCGGGACCGGCGGCGAGCACCGCCCCGAGCGCCTCGTCGCAGGCCGCGCGCAGCGGATCCAGCTCGGCCGAGGCCCCGGCGGCGACCTCGGGGACCAGCAGCGGCGGACAGGGACACACGGCGGCGGCAACCAGCATGTGGATCACTCTAGCCAAGAACGCCGAACGGCCCGGGGGGACCGTGCGGTCCCCCCGGGCCGTTCGAAGACCGGGCAAAGGCCCGACGACCCTCCGGTCGGGCCGGTGCCGGGGTCAGTGCCGGGTCAGTCCCCGCAGCAGGCGCCCCCGGCCGGGGCGGCGAGCGGCAGCGCCTTCGGGGCGCCGATCGACGGCAGCCCCAGCATCACGCCGGCCGGCTTGGCCGCGGCCACGCCCTTGCGCTTCTCCCAGGCGTCGCCGGCCCGGGTGCGCCGCACCGCGAGCGTCGGCCCCTCGGCCAGCAGGTGGTGCGGGGCGGCGTAGGTGATCTCCACGGTGACCGTGTCGCCCGGGCGGACCGGCTCGGCGGGCCGGGTGAAGTGCACCAGCCGGTTGTCCGGGGCACGGCCGGAGAGCCGGTCGGTCCGGTCGTCCTTCTTGCCCTCGCCCTCGGCGACCAGGACCTCCAGGGTGCGGCCGACCTGCTTCTTGTTCTCGTCCCAGGAGATCTCCTCCTGGAGCGCGATCAGCCGGTCGTAGCGGGCCTGGACGACCGCCTTCGGGACCTGCTCGTCCATCTCGGCGGCCGGGGTGCCCGGGCGCTTGGAGTACTGGAAGGTGAAGGCGTTGGTGAAGCGGGCCTCGCGGACGACCTTCATGGTCTCCTCGAAGTCCTCCTCGGTCTCGCCGGGGAAGCCCACGATGATGTCGGTGGAGATGGCCGCGTCCGGCATCGCCTCCCGCACCTTGCGGATGATGCCCAGGAAGCGGTCCTGCCGGTAGGAGCGGCGCATCGCCTTGAGGACCCGGTCCGAGCCGGACTGCAGCGGCATGTGCAGCTGGTGCATCACGTTCGGGGTCTCGGCCATCGCGGCGATCACGTCGTCCGTGAAGTCGCGCGGGTGCGGCGAGGTGAAGCGGATCCGCTCCAGGCCCTCGATCTGCCCGGCGGCGCGCAGCAGCTTGGAGAACGCCTCGCGGTCGCCCAGGTCGGAGCCGTAGGCGTTGACGTTCTGGCCGAGCAGGGTCACCTCGATGACACCCTCGCCGACCAGCGCCTCGATCTCGGCGAGGACGTCGCCGGGCCGGCGGTCCTCCTCCTTGCCGCGCAGCGCGGGGACGATGCAGAAGGTGCAGGTGTTGTTGCAGCCGACCGAGATCGCGACCCAGGCGGCGTACGCGGACTCCCGGCGGGTGGGCAGGGTGGAGGGGAAGGTCTCCAGCGACTCCAGGATCTCGACCTGGGCCTTGCGCTCGACCGCGGCCCGCTCCAGCAGGGCCGGCAGGTGGCCGATGTTGTGGGTGCCGAACACCACGTCGACCCAGGGGGCCTTGGCGACGATGGTGTCGCGGTCCTTCTGGGCCAGGCAGCCGCCGACGGCGATCTGCATGCCCTTGTGACGGGTCTTGACCGGGGCCAGCTGTCCGAGGTTGCCGTACAGCTTGTTGTCCGCGTTCTCCCGCACCGCGCAGGTGTTGAAGACCACCAGGTCGGGGTCACCCTCCTGGCCCGCCTTGACGTACCCGGCGTCCTCCAGCAACCCGGAGAGCCGCTCCGAGTCGTGGACGTTCATCTGGCAGCCGTACGTGACGACCTTGTAGCTCTTCGATCCGCTGTCACCGCTCACCCGACCAGGGTACGGGCAGCTCCCCCGGTCCTTCCGCCCTCCTTCCCCCTCCCGTTCGCCGCAGGCGCCTGGCACTATCCCTCCATGGCCTCCAGCACCTCCTCCCGACTCCGCACCGCGGCCCGCCGACCGCTGTGGCGGATCGTGGCGGCGCTCGTCCTGGTGCTGGCCGGGCTCGGCGGCTGGTGGCTGTCGGAGAACCGCACCCCCGGCTACCCGCGCGGCGAGACCCGGCTGGCCACCGGCGTCCAACGCGGGGTCTACGACCGGTACGGGCAGCTGCTGGACGCCCACCTGGCCAGGGCGATGCCCGGGGTCCGGCTGGAGCTCGACAACTCCGAGGGCTCGATCGACAACCTCCGCCGGGTCACCTCCGGCCGGGACGACTTCGCGATAGCCACCGCGGACGCCGTGGCCCAGTACACCGGCCCCGGCCGGGAGAAGCTGCGGGCCATCGCCCGGCTCTACGACGACTACCTCCAGCTGATCGTGCCGGCCGGCTCCCCGGTGCACCGGGCCTCCGACCTCAAGGGCCTGCGGGTCGGCGTCGGCCAGCCGCTCTCGGGCGTCAACCTGGTGACCCGGCGGCTGCTGGCCGCGGCCGGACTGGACCCGAAGCACGACATCACCCCGGCCCCGCTGGGCATCGGCGACGCCGCCGACGGGCTGCGGCGCGGCGAACTGGACGCCTTCTTCTGGTCCGGCGGCCTGCCGACCAGCGCGCTCACCGACCTGTCCGAGCACGTCCGGATCCGGATCGTGCCGCTGGGCGACCTCGCCGAGGCGGTCCACAAGATCGAGGGTGGCGGCACCGACGCCTACCGGGCGGCCACCATGCCCAAGGGCACCTACCCCAACGCCGAGCCCCAGGACGCGGTCGCCACCGTGGCCGTGCCCAACCTGCTGATCACCCGCGCCGACGTGGACGACGACCTGGTCCAGGGCATCACCCGCGCCGTGATCGACAGCCGCGACCAGATCGGCGCCCAGGTCCACGCCGCCCAGCTGGTCGACCTCCGCACCGCCGTCTACACCGACCCGCTCCCCCTGCACGAGGGCGCCGCCCGCTACTACCGCTCGGTCAAGCCCTGACCCTCGGGTCCGTGCCCTGACACCCTCAGCGGCGCTTGTCGGCGGCGCGGGGGACGGCCAGGGTGACGGCGAGGCCGTGCGGGACGGCGGTGCCGAAGGTGAGGGAGCCGCCGGCGGCCTGGAGCAGGGTGGTGGCGATCGACAGGCCGAGTCCCGAGCCGTCCACGTTCTGGTGCCGGGTGCTGCGCCAGAAGCGGTCGCCGGCCCGGGCCAGCTCCTCCTCGGTGAGGCCGGGGCCCTGGTCCGAGACGGTCACCGCGACCTCCTCGCGGCGCACCGCGACCAGCACCCGCACCCGGCTGCCGGGCGGGCCGAACTTCAGCGCGTTGTCGACCACCGCGTCCAGCGCGCTGCCGAAGCCGATCGGGTCGGCCAGGCCGAGCGCCAGCGCCGGGCCCTCCCAGACCAGCTCGATCCCGCGCTGACCGGCCAGCGGACGCCAGGCGTCCACCCGGGCCAGGGTGAGCACGGCCAGGTCGGTGGGCTCGGGCTCGGGGCGGGCGTGCTCGGCGGTGGCCAGTCCGAGCAGGTCGTCCAGCACCCGGGCCAGCCTGACACCCTCCTCACGGACCCCGCCGAGCTCCTCGTCGTGGCCCTCGGGCAGCTCCAGGCCCAGCACCTCGACCCGCAGCAGCAGCGCCGCCAGCGGGTTGCGCAGCTGGTGCGAGGCGTCGGCGACGAAGGCCTTCTGCTGGTCCAGGGCGAGCACCACGTGGTCGGCCATCTCGTTGAACGAGCGGGCCAGCCGCTGCAGCTCGGGCGGTCCGCCGCCGGGCGCCACCCGGGCGTTCATCCGGCCGGTGGCGATGTCGTGGGTGGCCCGGTCCAGGGTGCGGACCGGGCGCAGCACCCACTCGGTCAGCCGGGCCGCGAGCAGCACCGCGACGATCATCGCGACGGCCTCGCCGGCCCCGATCACCAGCCACTGGCGCAGCACCCGGGTGCGCAGCGCGCCGGTCGGGGAGTCGCTGAGCACCACCGCGACCACGTCGCCGTCGCGGACCACCGGGGTGGCGACGGTGAGCGTCCGGTCCGGGGTCCACGGCCAGACCTGCGGCGGGTTGTGGCTGCGCCGGCCGTCGAGCGCCTCCTGGAAGGCCTGGTCGGCCCAGCCGCTGGCGGGCACCCGCCAGTCGGCCGGGGCCACCGCGATCGGTACGCCGTCGCGCTGGAAGATGCCGATCCGCACCCCGTACAGCTCGTGGTAGCGCACCACCTCGGCGTCCAGTGCGTGGCGGCGGCTGAGGTCGCCGGGGGCGGGCTGGGGGTCGCCCTTGAGCGCCGATTCGAGGCCGGAGACGCCGGAGGTCGGCAGGTCCTGGGCGAACCGGGCGGCGTCGTCCAGGCGGTCGACCACCACCCGGCTCTGCTCGGCGGCGGCGAACGCCGCGGCGAGCGGCATCCCGAGCGCGGCGAGCACACAGAGCATCAGCGCGATCAGGATGCCGAGGAGGCGGGTGCGCACGTGCGGTCAGTGCTCCGCGCGGGCCGGGGGCGGGCTGCCGGCGGGCGCCGGGCACTCCGGGATCAGCCGGTAGCCCACGCCCCGGACGGCCTCGACCAGGCCGGGCAGGGCGAGCTTGGTGCGCAGCGAGCCGATGTGCACCTCCAGGGTGCGGCCGTTGCCCTCCCAGCCGCTGCGCCAGACCTCGCTGAAGATCTGCTCGCGGCGGTAGACCACGCCGGGGCTCTGGGCGAGCAGCGCCAGCAGGTCGAACTCCTTGCGGGTGAGCGGCACGTCCCGGCCGTCGACGCTGACCCGGCGGCGCTCGCGGTCGATCACGATGCCGCGGGACTCCAGCGGGCCGCGCTGGCGCGGGACGGTGTCCGGGGCGGGTGCGGCGACGGCGGCGGGCGCGGCGCCGCGGCGGGCGACGGCGTGGATCCGGGCGAGCAGCTCGCCCATGTCGTAGGGCTTGGTGACGTAGTCGTCGGCGCCGAGGTTGAGGCCGTGGATCCGGGAGCGTATGTCGGCCCGCGCGGTCACCATGATCACCGGTACGCCGCTGCCGGCCCGGATCCGGCTGCAGACCTCGAAGCCGTCCCGGTCGGGCAGCCCGAGGTCGAGCAGGACCACCCGGTACGGCTCGTTGCCGTCCGGCACCAGGGCGTCCAGGGCCTCGTGGCCGCTGCGGGCGTGCCGGACCTGGAAGCCGTGCCGGCCCAGGACCGCGACCAGCGCGGCGGCCACGCGTTCGTCGTCCTCGACGAGCAGCAGTCGCATGGTTCTCCTCCTCTCCCGGACGGTTTCCCGGGGGGTGTCCCTCGGTCGCCGTGCGGTCGTCACGGCCCCTGCCGGGCAGGTCCCGGTTCTGCGCAGTATGGGCCAGCGGACGCCCGGACGCCAGGCTCGGCCGGCGGCCGCCCACGGCCGCCGGGGCTCCGCGATCACGCCCGCCGCGGCCTCCGGACGCTGTCACTGTGCCCTCGGCGGGCCTTTGTGAACAGCGTTCGTCCGGCGTGTGGCCGGATCGTGATCCTCAAATTCCACTCAGATCGGCTGACGTGGCGCCGTCAGGGCTCCTATGGTCGGCCCACCGAGGGTCGCGGCTCCGCCGGCTGCGACCCTCGGATTCCTACCACCATTGCCGCCCAAGGGAGTTCGCACCCACGGGCCGACCCGAGGGAGCAGGCCCGATGAGCACGAGCCTCGACCAGGACTCCCGCGCCGACGCCGCTCCCCTGGTGGTCCTGCGCAACGTCAACAAGCACTTCGGTGCTCTGCACGTCCTCCAGGACATCGATCTGGAGATCAAGCAGGGCGAGGTGGTCGTACTGATCGGCCCCTCCGGCTCCGGCAAGTCCACTCTGTGCCGGACGATCAACCGGCTGGAGACCGTCGACTCCGGGACGATCACCATCGACGGCCGCCCGCTGCCCGCCGAGGGCCGGGAGCTGGCCCGGCTGCGGGCCGAGGTCGGCATGGTCTTCCAGAGCTTCAACCTGTTCGCCCACAAGACCGTGCTGGAGAACGTGGTCCTCGGCCAGGTGAAGGTCCGCGGCATCGCCAAGGACCAGGCCGTGCGGACCGCCAAGGAACTGCTGGAGCGGGTCGGCGTCGGCGCCCAGGCGTCGAAGTACCCCGCCCAGCTGTCCGGCGGCCAGCAGCAGCGCGTCGCGATCGCCCGGGCGCTGGCGATGAACCCCAAGGTGATGCTCTTCGACGAGCCCACCTCGGCGCTCGACCCCGAGATGATCAACGAGGTGCTGGAGGTCATGCGCCAGCTGGCCGCCGACGGCATGACGATGGTCGTCGTCACCCACGAGATGGGCTTCGCCCGCTCCGCCGCCAACCGGGTGCTGTTCATGGCGGACGGCCGGATCGTCGAGCAGAACACCCCCGAGGCGTTCTTCACCGCACCGCGCTCCGAGCGCGCCAAGGACTTCCTCTCCAAGATCCTGCACCACTGATTTCCCGGTCCGGACCCCCGGCCGACGGCGGCGGGGCGCCACCGCGCGCCCTCCCGCCCGCCCACCGGGCCCCCACCCGAACCGCACCCTTCGCCAGAGCCCGGTCGACCCGTGGCCAAGCCCGAGGAGAACTACCCTCATGAGGACTCGTCGCACCTTCGCCGTCGCGCTCTGCGCCATCGCGCTCACCGCCACCGCCGCCTGCGGCAAGGACGGCACGCCCGGCACCGGCAACGCCTCGTCCGGCGGCACCGCGGCCCCCGCGCTGCCGACCTACACCGTGAAGACCGACGTCAAGGTCGACTCGGCCGTGCTGGCCGAGGCCAAGAAGCGCGGCCAGCTGATCATCGGCGCCAAGTCCGACCAGCCGTTCCTCGGTTGGGAAGACCTCGCCAGCGGCGACCGCAGCGGCTTCGACATCGAGATCGCCAAGATGGTCGCCGCGGACCTCGGCTTCACCCCGCAGCAGATCAAGTGGCAGACCCTGGTCTCCTCGCAGCGCGAGCCGGCCATCTCCAAGGGCCAGATCGACTTCTACGTCGGCACCTACAGCATCAACGACGAGCGCAAGAAGACCGTCTCCTTCGCCGGCCCGTACTACGTCGCCGGCCAGGACCTGCTGGTCAAGGCCGACAACACCGCGATCACCGGCCCGGACTCGGTCAACGGCAAGAACGTCTGCACCGCCACCGGCTCCACCTCGATCAAGAACATCGAGAAGTACTCGCCGAAGATCACCCAGTTCGACACCTACTCGGCCTGCGTCGAGAAGCTGATGTCGGGCGAGGTGGACGCGGTCACCACGGACGACGCCATCCTCAAGGGCTACGCCTCGAAGTACGCGCCCAAGCTCAAGGTGGTCGGCCAGCCCTTCACCAAGGAGAACTACGGCGTCGGCCTGGGCAAGGACGACAAGGCGCTGCGCGACGCGATCAGCGAGGCGCTCAAGGCCCACCAGGACAACGGCGACTGGAAGAAGGCCTACGACGCCACCCTCGGCCTCTCCGGCGCCGCCGCCCCGCAGCCGCCGGCGCTCGACCGCTACTGATCCACCCGTCCCACCCGATCTCCACGGATCTCCCCAGATCTCCCCCGAGTCGACGAACCCCTGAGAGGAGGGCCGCCGGATGGGCTTCCTGTTCGAGGACGGCAACTTCGCGCTGTTCCGCGACGGCTTCCTGCAGACGATCGAGCTGAGCGCGCTCAGTGCGCTGCTCGCCCTGCTGCTGGGCACCCTGCTGGCGGCCTTCCGGGTCTCCCCCGTCCCCGTGCTGCGTGCCTTCGGCACCGGCTGGGTGACGATCTTCCGCAACACCCCGCTGACCGTGCTGTTCTTCGCCGTGACCTTCGGCCTTCCGCCGCTCGGCGTGCACTTCAGCCACCTCGTGTTCGCGGTGCTGGCGCTCGGCAGCTACACCGCGGCGTTCGTCTGCGAGGTACTGCGCTCCGGCATCAACACGGTGCCGATAGGTCAGGCCGAGGCGGCCCGCAGCCTCGGCCTGACCTTCGGCCAGACCCTGACCCAGGTCGTCCTGCCGCAGGCGGCCAGGACGGTGCTGGCCCCGATGAGCAGCGTCTTCATCGCGCTGCCGAGGAACTCGGCGATCGCCGGCGCGTTCAGCGTCAGCGAGCTGTACAGCGTCCAGCAGGGCTTCTCCGACGGGGACGGCTACTCGATCTTCGCGATCTTCTTCTGGGTGGCCTGCGCCTACCTGCTGATCAGTGCCGCCGTCGCCCTGCTGTTCCGTTTCCTGGAGTCCCGACTGGCGGTGGCCCGATGAGCAAGCTCCTCACCCGCTCCACGACGGCCGGCGTCCTCTTCGACGCCCCCGGCCCGAAGGCGCGCGCCCGCAACCGGATCTTCGGTGTGCTCTCGCTGCTCGGCATCGCCGGACTGCTCTGGTACGCCTTCATCACACTGAACGACAACGGCCAGTTCGACCCCGAGCTCTGGGACGCGTTCCAGTACACGACCATCCAGCAGCGGATCGTCGACGGCCTGGTCGCCACCCTCCAGGCCTTCGGGCTCGCGGCGGTGCTCTCGCTGGTGCTGGGCGCGCTGCTGGCCGCCGGACAGCTCTCCGACCACCGGCCGGTGCGCTGGGTCTGCGTCTCCGTAGTCCAGTTCTTCCGGGCGATGCCGCTGCTGATCCTGATCGTCGCGCTCTACTACGGCTTCTTCGCCAAGGAGCCGATGTGGGCCCTGGTGCTCGGCCTCACCCTCTACAACGGCTCGGTCCAGGCGGAGATCATCCGCAGCGGCGTCAACGCGGTGCCGCGCGGCCAGGGCGAGGCGGCCTACGCGCTCGGCATGCGCAAGACCCAGGTGATGACCGGCATCCTGGTCCCGCAGGCGGTCCGCTCGATGCTGCCCACGATGATCGGCCAGCTGGTCGTCACCCTCAAGGACACCTCGCTGGGCGCCATCATCACCTACCACGAGCTGCTCTTCGTGGGTAAGGCCATCGCCACCCAGCCGCTCAACTCCGCGGGCTTCCCCTACATCCCCGTGGTCCTGGTGATCGGCCCCGTCTACATCGCGATGTGCCTCCTGCTCACCGCGCTCGCCCGGTGGATCGAGGCACGTGGCCGACGCGGCGCGAACCGGCGCACTTCAGCTGCTGCTTGACGGACACGCAGGTGAACTGTTGCATTGCTCTTCGTGACACCATCCGGGAGCATCCACGCGGCATATGACGGCAGGCTGACGGCCGGTCCGTGCTCCGAGATCCACGGCGCCCGCCCGGGCCCGGAGGGACCGGCATGGACCCGGTGATCGTGGTCGGGGCCGGGCCGGTCGGCCTGGCCCTGGCCCTCGCCCTGGCCCGGCACGAGGTGCCGACCGTCGTCCTCGACGAGGGCTCCGGACTCTGCCCCGAGAGCCCGCGCAGCGTCGTGCTCGGCGCCGACACCGCCACCTTCCTGACCCGGATCGGCTACACCCGGGCCGCCTCCGACGCCGCCCGCTGGGACGCCTTCGCCGTCTGGCGCCGCCGCCAGGAGGTGCTCCGGATCGACCTCGCCGACACCCCCGTCCTGCACCTGCCCCAGCACCGCCTCCAGCGCGGCCTCCGCGACGCCCTCACCGGCAACCCGCTGGTCGAACTGGTCCCGCTGAACCGGGTCACCCGGCTCGAACAGGACCGCGACGGCGTCAACGTGCTCACCCGCAACCCGCAGGACGGCACCGAGACCTGGTGGCGCGGCAGCCACCTGGTCGGCTGCGACGGCGCCCGCTCGGCCGTCCGCAAACTGCTGAAGATCCGATTCCCCGGGCGGCCCGCCGTCGACCGCAGCGCGATCGCCACCGTCCGGGTCGACCTGCCGTTCACCGAACCCCGGCTGCACCGCGAGCCGCCGTGGCGCGGCGACCGCGAGGCCACCGCCCGCCCGCTGCCGGACGGCGTCTGGCGGCTCGACTGGCGGCTCCCCCCGGGCCGGCCCACCCCCGCCGAACCGGTCGACCCGCACGCCACCTGGCCCGGCATCGTCACCGGCGACACCCTGCTCACCAGGGTCTCCTCCACCCTCACCGGCTGGTGCGGCGAACTCCCGAAGTTCGACCTGCTCGCCGCCGCCGACCACACCGCCCAGCAGCGACTGGCCGCCCGCTTCCGGGTCGGCCGCTGCTTCCTGGCCGGCGACGCCGCGCATCTGCACGGCGCGCTCGGCATGCAGAACCTCACCGACGGCCTGCGCGACGCCGACAACCTGGCCTGGCGGCTCGCCCTCGCCTGGCACCTCCACTCCGGCGGCCCCCAGCCCGGCGGCTCCCTGCTCGACGGCTACGAGGCCGAACGCCGCGGGGCGGTCGGCGCCCGGCTGCGCGCCGTCGACCAGGCCATGCCGCTGCTGCGCCCGCTGCGCGGCTGGGCCCAGACCCGGCGCTCGCTGCTCACCGGCTCCTTCCGCAAGCACGCGCCGATGCTCGCCGACGGGCACCTCGGCACCGGGCGGTTCGGCGGCGCCCCCGCCTATCCGGCCGCGCCCTCCGGCGTGCCCGGGCGGGTCCCGGTCCAGCGCGGCGCCCGCAGCACCACCTCGCTCAGCGAACTGCTGCCCGCCACCGCCCCCGGGGTGCTCGTCCCCGACCTGCCGGTGCTGGCCACCGACGGCACCCCGGACCGGTTGCACTCCCGGCTCGGCGCGGGCTTCCTGCTGCTGCTGGTCGCGCCCGGCACCGCCGTCTGGTCCGCGGAGCGCTGGCTGGGCGCCGGGCTGATGCCCCGGCTGGCCGAGGTCGCCGCCGCGCTGCCGGTCCCGGCCGAGGTCCTGGTCACCGAGGCCTACCCGGGTGCCGGTCCGCACACCGTGCTGCTGATCCGGCCCGACGGCCATCTGGTCGGGGTCACCCAGGGCGCGGCGGCGGAGGACCTCCAGGCACTGGCCGACGGGGCCAGGGGCGGCCCGGCCTCGCTCCCCGGCGGACCGGAGCAGGAGGCGCCGGCCCCCGAACCGGCCGCGCCCGGTGCCGCGTCCACCGGTGCCGCGGCCACCGGTCCGGTCGTCACCGGCCCGGTCACCGCTGCTCCTGCCACCGCCGCTCCGGCCACCGAGCAGGCCCCGCCGGTCCGCCCGTCCGGGCGCTGACCGGACGGCGGCCGAACGGGGCGGCCGCCGGGCCTGCCCGGCCACCTACCGGGCCACCTCGGTCGCCCGGCTCTCGCGGACCACGGTGACCCGGATCTGGCCCGGATAGGTCAGCTCCTCGGCGACCTGCTTGGCGACCTCACGGGCGATCACCTGCGCGCCGAGGTCGTCCACCACCTCCGGCCGGACCATCACCCGTACCTCCCGGCCGGCCTGCATCGCGTAGACGGTGGCCACGCCCTCGTGCGCCCGGGCGATCTCCTCCAACCGCTCCAGCCGCCGCACATACGCCTCCAGCGACTCCTTGCGCGCGCCCGGCCGCGCGCCCGAGCAGGCGTCGGCGGCCTGGGTGAGGACCGCCTCCACCGTCCGGGGCTCCACCTCGCCGTGGTGCGCGGCAATCGCGTGCACCACGTCCGCCGATTCGCCGAACCGCCGGGCCAGGTCGGCGCCGATCGCCGCATGGCTGCCCTCGACCTCGTGGGTCAGCGCCTTGCCGATGTCGTGCAGCAGCGCCGCGCGCCGCACCGGCTCCGGGTCGACCCCGAGTTCGGCGGCCATCATCCCGGCCAGGTGCGCCGACTCGACCAGGTGGCCGAGCACGTTCTGCCCGTACGAGGCCCGGTAGCGCAGGGTGCCGAGGGTACGGACCAGCTCCGGGTCCATGGCGCCGACCCGGACGGCGAGCAGCGCGTCCTCACCGGCCCGTACGCAGCGGCGCTCGATCTCGGCCCGGCTGCGCTCGTGCACGTGCTCGATCCGCAGCGGGTGGATCCGGCCGTCCTCCACCAGCTGCTCCAGGGTGAGCCGGGCGGTCTCCCGGCGGACCGGGTCGAAGCAGGAGAGCTGCACCACCGAGGGTGTGTCGTCGATGATCAGATTGACGCCGGTGACGGCCTCGAAGGTCCGGATGTTGCGGCCCTCGCGTCCGATCACCCGACCCTTCATCTCCTCGTTGGGCAGCCGGAACACCGACACCGCGGTCTCGGCGGTCTGATCGGCCGCCAGCCGCTGGATCGCCCCGGCCAGGATGCCCCGGGCCCGCTGCTCGCCCTCCTCGCGGGCGGCGCGCTCGATCTCCCGGACGGTGACCGCGGCCTCCCGGCGGGCCTCCGACTCGGCCTCCCGGACGAGTTCGGCGCGGGCCTCGGCGGCGGAGAGACCGGCGGTCCGCTCCAGCTCGGCCGCCCGACGCCGGAGGAGTTCCCCGGCCTCCGCCGCGGCCCGGGCCAATGCGGCCGAGCGCTCGGCGAGTTCGTCCTCGCGGGTGCGCAGCCGGTCGAACTCCCCGGCCAGCCGCTCCTCGCGCCGGTCGAGTTCGGCCCGCAGCCGGTCGGCCTGCTGCTCGGCCTGCCGCCGGTCCCGTTCGGCCACCGCGGCGGCGCGGCGCCGAGCGGCCTTCGACCGCCGGGCCAGTAACCACGCTGTCGTCAGGACCACCAGCAGGACGGCCGCCACAAGGGAAGCGGCCGATCCGGCGCTCACCGCGATCCTCATGCTGCCCACTCCCCGTCCCGCCGCGGCACACCGCCCGGGACCACCGCGCGGCCGCCCGGAACCGCCCGGTCACAGGCATGGCCGGGCGTACGGCCGGGGGCGGCCGAGGGACGATCGACGTGCTCCCGCACTGAGTGCGAGGCTAAGCGCGGGTTACGAAACGGTCAAGACTGGCCAGGTAGTTGACCAACCCTCGGGTAACAGTCCGGGCGGACCGGGCCGGCCGGGAGGACCGGGAGGGGCTCAGTCCTCGTAGCCGTCGCCCTCGTCGCCGTACTCGTCCTCGTCCGCGGACCCCTCCGCGTCCAAGGCGTCGCGGACCACCCGGAAGGCCAGGCCCTCGGAGTAGCCGCGCCGGGCGAGCAGCCCGACCAGCCGGCGGGTGCGGGTCTGCCGCTCCAGGCCGCGGGTGGCCCGGAGCCGCCGGTCGACCAGGGCCCGGGCCGCCTCGGTCTCGTCGTCGTGGTCGAGCTGGGCCAGGGCCTGTTCGGCGAGCTCGCCGGAGATGCCCTTGGTCCGCAGCTCCTGCGCCAGCGCACGCCGGGACAGACCGCGGACGCTGTGCCGGGACTCCACCCAGGCCCGGGCGAAGGCCGCGTCGTCGATCAGCCCGACCTCCTCCAGCCGGGTCAGCACCTCCTCGGCCACCTCGTCCGGGACCTCCCGCTTGCGCAGGGCGTCGGCGAGCTGCTTGCGGCTCTTGGCCGCGCCCGTGAGCAGGCGCAGGCAGATGTCCCGCGCCCGGCTCTCGGGATCGGCCGGCTCCTCGGTCCGGGCACCGCGGCCCGCTCCGCGACGGCCCGGACCCCGGTCCGTGCCCTCGTCGCCGTCGTGGTCCCGGTCCCGGGAGGCACCGCCCGCCCGGGTACGGCCGGACCGACGCCTCGGGCGCTCCTCCGGGAACGCCGGAGCAGGGTCGGCCACACCCCCGTGACCGGCCGACCCCGCTCCCTCGCCCCGGCCGCCCCCGACGGCCGCGCCGCCCTCGGCCTCCAGCGCCGAGCGCCGCCGGCGCCGCCCCGCGGGCAGGTCGGAGGCGTGGACCAGCCCCAGCTCACCCACGTCCGCCGGGCGGGCCGCCGGGCGCTTCACCGTCCGGGCCCGCTCCGGCGCGGGCTCCCACTCCGGCTGCCATGCCGATTCCGACCAGGTCTCCGGCTCGGTCCGCGGCCCGGCCTGCGGCGCGGCGACAGCCGCGAACCAGTCCGGCGGCCCGTAGTCGTCGTCCTCCTCGGGGCCGACCGCCCCGCTGTGCTGCGTCAACGGCTCAGGCCTTGGCGGCGGCCGCCGTCGTCTTCTTCGCCGCGGCCGTCTTGGCGGCGGTCGCGGTGACCGGCTTGGCCGCGCCCTCGGCGCCGCCCGCCGCCTCACCCTCGGCCGGCTCCTCCACCTTCGGGCCGATGCCCAGCTTGCTCTTGATCTTCCGCTCGATCTCGTCGGCCAGCTGCGGGTTGTCCCGCAGGAAGTTGCGGGCGTTCTCCTTGCCCTGGCCGAGCTGGTCGCCCTCGTAGGTGTACCAGGCGCCCGACTTGCGGATGAAGCCGTGCTCCACGCCCATGTCGATCAGGCCGCCCTCGCGGCTGATGCCCACGCCGTAGAGGATGTCGAACTCGGCCTGCTTGAACGGCGCGGCGACCTTGTTCTTGACGACCTTGACCCGGGTGCGGTTGCCGACCGCCTCGGTGCCGTCCTTCAGGGTCTCGATCCGGCGGATGTCCAGCCGGACCGAGGCGTAGAACTTCAGCGCCCGGCCACCGGTCGTGGTCTCCGGCGAGCCGAACATGACGCCGATCTTCTCGCGCAGCTGGTTGATGAAGACCGCGGTGGTGTTCGACTGGTTCAGCGCGCCGGCGATCTTCCGCAGCGCCTGGCTCATCAGCCGGGCCTGCAGACCGACGTGGGAGTCGCCCATCTCGCCCTCGATCTCGGCGCGCGGCACGAGCGCCGCCACCGAGTCGATGATCACCAGGTCGACCGCGCCGGAGCGGATCAGCATGTCCGTGATCTCCAGCGCCTGCTCACCGGTGTCCGGCTGGCTGACCAGCAGGGCGTCGGTGTCCACGCCGAGCTTCTTGGCGTACTCCGGGTCGAGCGCGTGCTCCGCGTCGACGAAGGCGACCGTGCCGCCGGCCCGCTGGGCGTTGGCCGCCAGGTGCAGGGTCAGCGTGGTCTTGCCGGAGGACTCGGGACCGTAGATCTCGACCACCCGGCCGCGCGGAATGCCGCCGACGCCGAGCGCGACGTCCAGGGCGGTGGAACCGGTGGAGATCACCTCGATCGGCTCGTTCGCCTTCTCGCCGAGGCGCATCACCGAGCCCTTGCCGAACTGTCGCTCGATCTGGGCGAGCGCCGTCTCAAGGGCCTTCTCGCGGTCCGTACCTGCCATGGCTTCCACCCTCGGGTTCTGTGCTGTGCGCTTCATCGTCCTCGACGCTAGCGCCTCCCACTGACAATCGGCCCCGACCGGGCTCTGCCTGGGGAAAACTCTGCGCCGGAGAGTACAAAGAACAAGTGTTCGAATCAAGCCGGGGCCGTTCGGACTACTTCTTCCCGGAGTCCCCGCCGACCATCCGCCGCAGCCGCCGGGCCGCCTCCCGCCGCAGCTCCCGGCGGTGCCGGCGCTGCTCACCGCGGTCGATCCGCGGGTCCGTGGCCACCTCGTAGCGGCGCACGTACGTCCCGACGAAGCCCTGCAGGGTGGCCGCCGCCGGGATCGCGATCAGCGCGCCGACCGCACCCAGCAGCGCCGCACCCGCGATCACCGCGCCGAACGCCACCGCCGGGTGCACGTCGACCGTCCGCGCGGTGATCCGCGGGTGCAGCAGGTAGTTCTCGATCTGCTGGTAGACCACCACGAAGGCCAGCACCCAGAGCGCGTCCACCGGCTGCGAGGTGGTGAGCGCCACCAGCACCGGCAGCGCCCCGGCGATATAGGTGCCGATGGTCGGCACGAACTGCGACATGACGCCGACCCAGACCGCGAGCGCGGCCGCGTACGGCAGGTCCAGCAGCGCGAACATCACCCAGTGCGCGAGCGCCGACACCACCGCGAGCAGGGCCCTCGAGTAGAGGTAACCGCCGGTCTTGGCGAGCGCGATCTCCCAGGCCCGCAGCACCTCCGCCTGCTTGGCGGGCGGCAGCATCGAGCAGACGGTCCGCCGCACCCGGGGCCCGTCGGCGGTGAAGTAGAAGGTGAAGAGGCCGACGGTGAAGGCCTGGAAGAGCCCGCCGATCAGGGTCGAGGAGACGCCCCAGACGTTGTCCGCGGCCTGCTGGGCGTAGGTCTCGATCGCGCCGGAGTCCTTGAGCAGCTTCTTCTGCAGCTCGTCCAGCGAGAGGTCCTGCTGGAAGGTGCGGTTGACCCAGTCGATCAGGTTGTCCAGCAGGTGGGGCAGGTCGCCGGCGATCTTCGCGACCTGGTCGACCAGCAGGGTGCCGAGCGCGGTCAGGAACCCCGCCACGGCGATCGCCACCGCGACGAAGACCAGGAAGGTGCCGATGCCCCGGCGCACGCCGCGGGCCGCCATCCGGTCCACCGCCGGCTCCAGCGCCAGCGAGAGGAAGAACGAGACCAGCAGCATCACGAAGAGGTCGATCAGCTGGTGGAAGGCCCAGTCGGCGAGCTGGAACAGCCCGACCAGGACCAGGGCGAGCACCATCGCCCGCGGCAGCCAGCGCGGCATCCCGGAACCCCAGAGACCGTCACCCGCGGTCCGGGCCCCGGCCGGCCCGTCCGGCGGGCCGGACGGAGAGGCGGGCGGGGAGGCGGGCGGAGGGCCCGCGGCCTCGTCGGCGACCTGCGCCGACCTGTCCGAATTCTGCTGTTCTGCACTGCTTGCCACCCGCACAGTTTGACCCATGCCCGACGAACGTTCGAGCATCGGCGAAGGGTTCGGCGGAGCGGGGTCGGGGCCGGTCCGGCCCGGCGGCCGGGGTCAGCGGAGCACGCCGGAGACGCCCTGGGTCTCGCAGACGACCCGCCAGACGTCCTTGGCCTCACGGCCCGCGTCCAGCGCCTGCCGGACGGTCCGCCCGCCCAGCTCGCTCATCACATGGTCGCTCGCGAAGGACTCCGCGTACGCCTCGCCGAAGTGCTCGTACATTCGCCGCCAGAACTCCGTCAGCCTCATGCCCCCAGTATCCCGGACCGCCCACGGACCGGTCCTGGCACTCAGGGCCGCCAGTCGGCGGCCGTCAGGGCGTACTCGACCTCGCCGTGCTCACTGCCCGCGATCGGCTCCGGATAGTCCTCGTGGAAGGTGCGCACGTACGACAGCCCGGCCTTCTCCATCACCCGCCGGGATCCGCTGTTGACCGCCATCGTGCAAGCCACCACCCGCTCGACGCCCAGCCCGGTGAAGCCCCGGCGGATCAGCGCCCGGGAGCCCTCGGTGGCGTAGCCGTGCCCCCAGGCCGCGCGGCGCAGCCGGTAGCCCAGCTCGACCTCGGCGCGGTCGCCGTCGGGCGGCCGGAACTCGAACCAGCCGAGGAAGGCCCCGCCCTCCCGCTCCTCGGCGGCCCACCAGCCGAGGTCCCCGAAACGCCGGTAGTGGTCGAAGTAGAGCGGCAGCAGGGTGTCCTCGACCACCGCGCGCGGGGTGGGCCGGCCGCCGCTGAGGTAGCGGGTCACCTCCGGGTCGGCGTCCAGCTCCACCAAGGCGTCCGCGTCGGCGGCGGTGAAGCGGCGCAGCACCAGCCGCTCGGTGGTGAGGAAGGTGTCCATCCCCCGATCCTCGACCCGCCGCCCCCGCCCCGTCACCCGGTTTTCCGCGGCCCTCCGTCCCCGCACCACCGTGGCTCGGCCGCGGCTCAGTGCGGCAGCACCAGGGCCCCGGCGCCGTAGTACTCGTGGTCGCCGCAGACGTGCGGCCCGGGCGGGCAGGCGGCCGCCGCGTCCACGGCGAGCAGGGCGGCCAGCCGGTCGGAGCCCCAGTCCGGGTGCAGCGCCGCGGCCACCGCGACCGCGCCGGTGACGTGCGCGGCGGCCATCGAGGTGCCGGCCAGGGCGGCGTACCGGCCGCCGGGCCAGTCGGAGACCACCGCCCCCCGGGCGCCGCCGTCCGGGTCCCCGCCGGGGGCGGCCAGCGAGACGTGACCGCGCCCGTGGTTGGTGTACGCGGACGGGCGGCCGTCCCGGTCGACGGCGGTCACCGTGACCACGCCGGGCAGTTCACCGGGCAGCCGGACGCACTCGGGGCCGACGTGGCGGGACTGCGGCGGGCCGGTCGTGCGGTCGTTGGGGCTGCGCTCGTCGGTGCGGGGCGCGCCGAGGTCCTGCGCGTCGTTGCCCGCCGAGGCGACCACCACCGCGCCCTTCCCCCGGGCGTACTCGACGGCCCGGCCGACGGCGGCGGTCAGCGCGGCCTGGTCGGCGTCCTCGGGGCAGTTGTACTTCCACGGGTCGGCGAAGTAGCTGTTGTTGATCGCCCTGGCACCGTGGTCGGCGGCCCAGAGCATGCCGCAGACGATGTTCTCGGCGTAGTACTGGCCGAGCGGACCGAGCAGCCGGACGGCGGCGATCCGCACGCCGGGCGCGACCCCGCTGACGCCGCGGCCGTCCCTGGCCGCGCCGACGATCCCGGCGACATGGGTGCCGTGGCCGCTCTCACCGACCCCGGCGTCCGGGCGCCAGGAACCGGTCCTGGCATCGGGGCGGCCGTCGGCGCAGGAGGCGGAGCTCCTCGGGTCGACGGCGGCGCGCAGATCGGGGTGGGTGTCGTCGACGCCGGAGTCGAGGACGGCGACCAGCACCTTGCGCAGGGCGTCGGCAGCCGGGGCGCCGGTGCCGCGCAGCAGGTTGGGGGTGGCGTCGGTGGCGGCGGCGGGGGCGGCGCCGAGCAGCGCGAGGTTCCAGGCGTCCTGCTCGGCCGGGTCCGGGACGGTGGCGGTGGCATCGTCCCCGCCGTCCTCACCGTCCCCACCGCCGCCGCGGACGCCGCGGCGGCCGCTCCCGTCGGCAGCGCGTCCGGACAGCACCCGGTCGCCGCCGGCCCGGTCACCGGCCGCCGGGTCCGTCCCGGCCCGGAAGTCGCCGGCGCCGTCCAGCGGGCGGGGCGGCCCGGGCACCGGCGAGGTGCGGCTGGCGCCGACCGCGGCCACCCCGGGCCGGCCCCGCACCTTCTCCGCGAAGCCCCCGCCGGCGTACGCGAGCACCACCCCGATCTGCGGGTACTCCTGGACCACCTGCCCCCCGGCCGCCCTGGCCTCGGCGGCCGCGTGCGCGGCCCCGTCGGCATCGGCCCGCTCGGCGAGCACCAGGTAGCCGAGGTAGGAACGGCCCGGCCCGGCGACGTAGGGCACGGCGCCGCCGACGACCAGCGCGGTCAGCAGCATCGCGAGCAGGACCCGGAGCGGCCCGCGGGAGCGGCGCCGGACCGGCCCGCCGGAACCGGCCGCCCGGACGGGCACGGGGACCGGGCCGACGCCGGAGGCCTGGCCGGTGCCGGGGGCCGGGAGGGGACCGGGGACCGGGAGAGGACCGCCGCGGCCGGACGGGTCCGCCTGCGCCATGGCACGGTCTCCGCTCGTCGGTCCCGGCGGCCGCGCCGGAGCCGGCCGGCCACCGGAGGGCTGATCATCACAGGAGCATCACGGTGGTATGAATCATCACCATATGGTCCGTTTGTCCGACTCGCCTTCCCGATTGCCCCGAACGGCCACCGGCCCGCCCACCGCCCGGCCCGCGTTGTCAGTGCCACCCGGCACCATGGGGGCATGGCGACCGAGCACCCGACCCCGCCCCCGGCCGACCCGCTGGCCGGCTTCGCCCCGGCCACCCGGGCCTGGTTCACGGGCGCCTTCTCCGCGCCGACCGCCGCCCAGGCCGAGGCCTGGCGCGCCATCGGCCGGGACACCGACGTGCTCGTGGTCGCCCCCACCGGCTCCGGCAAGACCCTCGCGGCCTTCCTCTCCGCGCTGGACCGGCTCAGCAGCACCCCGCCCCCGGCCGAGCCCGGCCGCCGCTGCCGGGTCCTCTACATCTCCCCGCTCAAGGCCCTCGCGGTGGACGTCGAGCGCAACCTCCGCGCCCCGCTGGCCGGCCTGCGCCAGGCCGCCGTCCGGCTCGGCCTGCCCGAGCCGGAGGTCCAGGTCGGCATCCGCTCCGGCGACACCCCGGCCGCCGACCGCCGGCGCTTCGCCACCCACCCGCCGGACATCCTCATCACCACCCCCGAGTCGCTCTTCCTGCTGCTCACCTCCGCCGCCCGGGAGGCCCTGCGCGGCGTGGACACGGTGATCCTGGACGAGGTGCACGCCGTCGCCGGCACCAAGCGCGGCGCCCACCTCGCCCTCTCCCTGGAGCGGCTGGACGAACTGCTCGACCGCCCGGCCCGGCGGATCGGCCTGTCCGCCACCGTCCGCCCGGTCGAGGAGGTGGCCCGCTTCCTCAGCCCCGGGCGCGGCGCCGAGGTGGTCCAGCCGCCCGCCACCAAGGAGTTCGACCTCTCCGTGGTGGTCCCCGTTCCCGATCTCGACGACCTGCCCGCCGCCCCCGCGACCGGCGCCGCCGGTGGCGAGGACCCGCAGCGGAAGGCGTCCATCTGGCCGCACGTCGAGGAGCGCATCGTCGACCTCGTCCAGGCCCACCGCTCGACCATCGTCTTCGCCAACTCCCGTCGCCTCGCCGAGCGGCTCTGCAACCGGCTGAACGAGATCGCCCTGGAGCGGGCCGGCGGCACCCCGCCGCCGGAGGCGCACTCCCCCGCCCTGCTGATGGGCGGCTCCGGCGCCGCCCGCGGCGCCCCGCCCGTGATCGCCCGGGCCCACCACGGCTCGGTCTCCAAGGAGCAGCGCGCCCTGGTCGAGGAGGAGCTCAAGGCCGGGCGGCTGCCCGCCGTGGTCGCCACCTCCAGCCTGGAGCTGGGCATCGACATGGGCGCCGTCGAGCTGGTGGTCCAGGTCGAGTCCCCGCCCTCGGTCGCCTCCGGCCTCCAGCGGGTCGGGCGGGCCGGCCACCAGGTCGGCGCCGTCTCCACCGGCGTCGTCTTCCCCAAGTACCGGGGCGACCTCGTCCAGTCCGCCGTGGTCACCGAGCGGATGCGGGCCGGCCGGATCGAGGCGCTGCGCATCCCGCGCAACCCGCTCGACGTCCTCGCGCAGCAGCTGGTCGCGATGACCGGGATGGACACCTGGCAGGTCGACGAGCTGCTCGCCCTGGTCCGCCGGGCCGCGCCGTTCGCGACCCTGCCGCAGTCCGCCTTCGACGCGGTGCTCGACATGCTGGCCGGCCGCTACCCCTCCGACGCCTTCGCCGAGCTGCGCCCCCGCCTGGTCTGGGACCGGGTGGCCGGCACCGTCACCGGCCGCCCCGGCGCCCAGCGGCTCGCCGTCACCTCCGGCGGCACCATCCCCGACCGGGGCCTGTTCGGCGTCTTCATCGCCGGCACCGACGACAAGAAGGGCGCCGGCGGGCGCCGGGTGGGCGAGCTCGACGAGGAGATGGTCTACGAGTCCCGGGTCGGCGACGTCTTCACCCTCGGCACCACCTCCTGGCGGATCGAGGACATCACCCACGACAAGGTGCTGGTCACCCCCGCTCCCGGGATCCCCGGCCGGCTGCCGTTCTGGAAGGGCGACACCCTCGGCCGCCCGCTCGAACTCGGCCGCGCCCTCGGCGCCTTCACCCGCGAGCTCGGCGCACTCGACCCGGCGGCCGCCACCGAGCGGCTGAAGCGGGCCGGTCTGGACGACTGGGCCGCCGCCAATCTGCTCGACTACCTCGCCGAGCAGCGCGCCGCCTGCGGCCACCTCCCCGACGACCGCACCATCGTGGTCGAGCGCTTCCGCGACGAGCTGGGGGACTGGCGGATCGTCGTCCACTCCCCGTTCGGCGCCCAGGTGCACGCCCCCTGGGCGCTCGCCCTGGCCGCCCGGCTGCGCGAGAAGCACGGCCTCGACCCGCAGGTCATGCACGCGGACGACGGCATCGTGCTCCGGCTGCCCGACGCCGACCTGCTCTCGCCCGACTTCGACTTCGGCGGCCCCACCGCCGCACCGGGCTCCGCCGCCGGACCGGTCACCGACGACGCCCCGGTCGGCGCCGACGCCACCCTGTTCGACCCGCAGGAGATCGAGCAGCTGGTCACCGACCAGGTCGGCGGCTCCGCCCTGTTCGCCTCCCGCTTCCGCGAGTGCGCCGGCCGCGCCCTGCTGCTCCCCCGCCGCAGCCCCGGCAAGCGCACCCCGCTCTGGCAGCAGCGCCGGCGCGCCGCCCAGCTGCTGGAGGTCGCCGCCGAGTACGGCTCCTTCCCGATCGTCCTGGAGGCCGTCCGCGAGTGCCTCCAGGACGTCTTCGACGTCCCCGGCCTGGTCGAGCTGATGGGCGACCTCGAATCCCGGGCCGTCCGCCTGGTCGAGGTCACCACCCCCGAGCCCTCCCCGTTCGCCCGCTCACTGCTCTTCGGCTATGTCGCGCAGTTCCTCTACGAGGGCGACTCCCCGCTCGCCGAGCGCCGCGCCGCCGCCCTCTCGCTCGACTCCCGGCTGCTGTCCGAACTCCTCGGCCAGGCCGAGCTGCGGGAGCTGCTCGACCCGGAGGTCCTCGCCGAGCTGGAGGCCGAACTCCAGCGGCTCACCCCCGAGCGCCGGATCAAGGACGCCGAGGGGGTCGCCGACGCGCTGCGCCTGCTCGGCCCGCTGAGCGAGGCCGAGCTGACCGCCCGCGGCGCCGAACCCCTGCTGGCCCTCGAACTCGAGGCCGCCCGCCGGGTGATCCAGGTCCGGATCGCCGGCGAGCTGCGCTGGTCCGCCGTCGAGGACGCCGGCCGGCTGCGCGACGCCGTCGGCACCCCGCTCCCGGTCGGTGTGCCGGAGGCCTTCACCGAACCGGTCAAGGACCCGCTCGGCGACCTGCTCGCCCGGCACGCCCGCACCCACGGCCCGTTCACCGCCGCCGAGGCCGCCGCCCGCTTCGGCCTCGGCAGCGCCGTGGTCACCGGCACCCTGCACCGGCTCACCGCCGCCGGCCGCCTGGTCCAGGGCGAGTTCCGCCCGACCGTCGCCCACCACCCCGCTCCGGAAGCACTGCGGGCCGCCCCTGCCGACGGGCACACCGGCGCGGTCGAGTGGTGCGACGCCGAGGTGCTGCGCCGACTGCGCCGCCGTTCGCTGGCGGCCCTGCGCCAGGAGGTCGAGCCCGTCCCGCCCCGCGCCCTGGCCGCCTTCCTGCCGCAGTGGCAGCACCTGGCCGGCCACCGGCTGCGCGGACCGGACGGCCTGCTCCGGGTGGTCGAGCAGCTCCAGGGCGCCGCCCTGCCCGCCTCCGCGCTGGAGAAGCTGATCCTCCCGGCCCGGCTGAGCGACTACTCCCCCGGCCTGCTCGACGAGCTGACGGCGGCCGGCGAGATCGGCTGGGCCGGCGCGGGCGCGCTCCCCGGCAAGGACGGCTGGATCAGCCTGCACCTGGCCGAGAACGCCCATCTGCTGCGGCCCGAGCCCGTCCCGCCCACCGTCACCCCGGTGCACACCGCCCTGCTGGAGGCGCTGGCCGGCGGCTACGGCCTGTTCTTCCGCCAACTGGTCGCGCACCTCCCGGAGACGCCCGAGCCCGAGATCGTCGAGGCCCTGTGGGACCTCGTCTGGGCCGGCTACGTCAGCAACGACACCCTGGCCCCGCTGCGGGCCCTGCTCGGCTCCGGGCGGACGGCCGGCGCCACCGCGCACCGGGCGCCCCGGGCCACCCCGCGCGGCCGTTACGGCGGCGCCGGCCGGTCCCAGGGCAGACTCGGCGGAGCCCTGCGCAGCGGCCCGCCGACGGTGGGCGGGCGCTGGTCGCTGCTGCCCCCGTTCACCGCCGACCCCACCCTGCGGGCCACCGCCCAGGCCCAGGGCCTGCTGGACCGGCACGGCCTGCTCACCCGGGGCACGGTCGTCGCCGAGCGGGTCCCGGGCGGCTTCGCCGGGGTCTACCGGGTGCTCTCCGCCATGGAGGAGCGCGGCCGGGCCCGCCGGGGCTACTTCGTCGAGGGGCTGGGCGGCGCCCAGTTCGCCATGGAGGGCGCCGCCGACCGGCTGCGCTCGGTCAACGGCCGGCTGGAGCGGGCCCGGGGCGTGGAGTGGCCGGCCGCCCCGGCCGCCGAGCCCCCGCAGGCGCTGGTGCTGGCCGCCGCGGATCCGGCCAACGCCTACGGGGCCGCACTGCCCTGGCCCGAGCCGCCCGCCGGGGCCGCCGAGACCTCGGGCAAGGCGCACCGGCCCGGCCGTAAGGCCGGCGCCCTGGTGGTCCTGGTCGACGGCGAGCTGTGCCTGTACGTCGAGCGCGGCGGCAAGTCCCTGCTGGCCTGGCCGGAGGACGAAGCGACACTCGCCGCCGCGGCGGCCGCGCTGGCCGGGGCGGCCCGGTCCGGGGCACTGGGCAGCGTGACCGTCGAGCGGGCCAACGGCGAGCCCGCCCTCGGCTCCGCGCTCGGCGGCGCCCTGGAGGAGGCGGGCTTCCACCCCACCCCGCGCGGTCTCCGGCTGCGCCCCTGAGCGGAGTACCTGCGGCACCGGCGCAAGGGGGCCGGAAAACATCCGGAAGCGGCCGAAAAGCACCCGGCCCGAGGCCGGGGAACGCCCGACTCCGGTCAACGGACACTCACGGACATACGACGAGGGCCGCGGGACTCGAAGTCCCGCGGCCCTCGTCCGCGTTCTGTTCACCCGGTCGGAGACTCGGCCTCCACTGGTCCGATCGGCTCGGCCGTCCGGCGCCGCGAGGGGCCGGTGGACCACCGGTCGGCATGGACCGGGATCAGCCCGAGGCCCCAGCCTCCGGCCGCCAGCAGTCCCAGCATCGCCCCGTCGGGCAGCCGTCCGGCGCCCCTCGACAGCCACCAGCCGGACCCGACGGCCAGGACCGTCAGGAGAGCCAGCACCACCGGGACCCACCTGGACCGCACCCACCGGAGCCGTATTCGGGCCCCGGCACGCATCGCCGCCGCATTCCGCACGACCGCCTCCTTCGCTCGACCCGGGCCGCAGACGGCCCGCTCCGAGGCCGGGTCAGGCGGCGACCACGTCCATCGCGGCGGCCTTGGGCGACATGTTCGCCCGGTCGGCACCGGGGGCCGGCAGCGGTACCGGTTCGAGCACCGGCCTCAGCAGTTCACCTTCGGAGAGGGTGGCCATCGCCGCAAGTTCGGCGAGCGACAGTTCGTCGCTGACCTCGCGCATGACCTCGGACATCCGGACGTCGAGTGCGTCGCAGATGGCGGAGAGCAGCTCCGAGGAGGCCTCCTTCTGTCCCCGCTCGACCTCGGAGAGGTATCCGAGCGAAACCCTGGCTGCCGCCGACACCTCGCGGAGTGTGCGGCCCTGGCGCTGGCGCTGCCGACGCAGTACATCGCCCAGTAGGCGACGGAGCAGGATCATCGGTGCCTCCCTCCTCGGACTGCGGATCGAGATGTCACGCCCCCACCGTACCGCCTTGCCCGCTTCGCGTGCGGGGACCATGGTCGTGTTCACTCTGGGCTGCAAGGCTGTCCCCTCCCCTGTTTCGGTGTCGCGCCCGGGCCGATGGGCACCCCGTCGTGCCCTCCGGGCGGCACCGGGTCACCGCCGCGCCACTCGTTCGCCACCTGGTTTCTGCCCAACCAGGGCCTCCGATGTAACACGATCCTGCAGTTGTCCGATGCCCGCACGCCAGTTCGGCGGATCTCGGTTCGGTGGAGATCCTGCGAGCGGCCGTCGGCGGGAGCCGGGTCGGAGGTGGTGCGTGGACGGTCGGAGGCACGGTGACGACAGTGCGGACGACGCTCAGTGCGTGGACGTACCGGACGGGAGCCGCCCGACGAGCAGCTCCAGAGCGGCGGTCACCGCCCTGTGACGGATTGTGGCACGCTCCCCCGACAACCGTGGCGAACTGACCAGACTTCCCCCCGGGCCGGCCACCGCGAGGTGTACCGTGCCGACCGGCTGCCCGTCCTGGGGCTCCGGGCCGGCCACTCCGGTGGTCGCGAGCCCGTAGGTGGCGCCGAGCAGCTTCCGCACGCCTTCGGCCATCTGTCGGGCCACCACCGGGTGGACCGGGCCGTGGACCGCCAGCAGTCCCTCGTCGACCCCGAGCACCGAGGCCTTCAGCTCGGTCGCGTACGCGGTCACCGAGCCCCGGAAGGTCGCGGAGGCCCCCGGGACGTCCACCAGCGCGGCCGCCAGCAGTCCGCCGGTCAGCGACTCCGCGACGGCCACCGTGCCGCCCTCCGCCCGCAGCCCGGCATGCACCCGCTCGGCCAGCCCGAAGTCCGCCGGCCCGAAGTCCCCCGGCCCGGAATCAGCCGCCCCGGCTCCGCCGCTCATCCCGACGTCCCTCCCTCGCACTCCCCCGGGCCCACCCCGGAGTACCCGCCATTGTGGGCCCGGAGGACCGTCGGGGGGCCGCTTCGCGACCGGGTTCACCCGGTCGTGCGCCGCGCGGCCAGACCCTCCCGGCGCAGGCGCAGTGCCTGCCCCACGTAGTCCAGTGCGGTGCCGACGGTCAGCAGTACCGCGACCCCCATCAGCAGGGCCCTGGCGGTGGCCAGCCAGCCGTCCAGCTCCAGCACGTACATGCCGACCGCGATGCCCTGGGTGAGCGTCTTGATCTTGCCGCCCCGGCTGGCCGGGATCACGCCGAAGCGGATCACCCAGAACCGCATCAGCGTGATGCCGAGCTCGCGGGCCAGGATCACCACGGTGATCCACCAGGGGAGGTCCCCCAGCACCGAGAGCCCGATCAGCGCCGCGCCCATGATCGTCTTGTCCGCGATCGGATCGGCGATCTTGCCGAAGTCGGTGACCAGGCCCTTGCGCCGGGCCAGCTCGCCGTCGAACAGATCGGTGATCATCGCGACCGCGAAGGAGGCCCAGGCCACCGAGCGCCACTTGGGGTCGTGCCCGCCGTCGGCGAACAGCAGGGTGACGAAGACCGGGACCAGCAGCAGCCGGACCATGGTCAGCACGTTCGCGATGTTCCAGATCCCCGGCGCCGGCGGCGCCACGGCCGCCGGTCTGCCCGGGTGGGCCGCGGCCGGGGCGCCGGGCCCCTGGGTCATGCCCCGACTCCGGGCGCCCGGCGGACCCGCACCTGCTCCAGCGCCTCGGCGACCAGGTCGACGCCCTCGCTGGCGACGACCCGGGCCCGGTAGAACTGCCCGACCTCGGGGTCCTCGACCCCGAGCAGGGTGGTGAGGCCGTCCGTCTCGGGGGCCTGGTGGGCGGCACGGCCCTCGACCACGTCCCCGTCGACCGACTCGACCAGCACCTCGACCTCGGTGCCGATCCGCTGCTCGGCGCGCTGGGCGGTCATCTCCTCGGCGAGCCGGGTGAGCCGGGCCAGGCGGTCGGCGACCACGTCCTCCGGCAGCTTGCCGTCGTAGCCGGCCGCCTCGGTGCCGTCCTCGTCCGAGTAGCCGAAGACGCCGATCGCGTCCAGCCCGGCGTGGGTCACGAAGCGCTCCAGCTCGGCGAAGTCCGCCTCGGTCTCGCCGGGGAAGCCGACGATGAAGTTGGACCGGGCGCCGGCCTGCGGGGCCTTGCCGCGGATCGAGCCGAGCAGCTCCAGGAACTGGTCGGTGGAGCCGAAGCGCCGCATCCGCCGCAGCACGGCCGGCGCGGAGTGCTGGAACGACAGGTCGAAGTAGGGCACCACGTCCGCGGTGCCGGTCATGGCGTCGATCAGCCCGGGACGCATCTCGGCGGGCTGGAGGTAGGACACCCGGACCCGCTCCACGCCCTCGACCGAGGCGACCTCGCCGAGCAGGGTCTCCAGCAGTCGGATGTCGCCGAGGTCCTTGCCGTACGAGGTGTTGTTCTCGCTGACCAGGACGACCTCGCGGACGCCCTCCCCGGCGAGCCACTGGGCCTCGTGCAGCACGTCCGAGGGACGGCGGGAGATGAACGAGCCCCGGAAGGCCGGGATGGCGCAGAACGAGCAGCGCCGGTCGCAGCCGGAGGCGAGCTTGACGGAGGCGACCGGGTTGTCGTCCAGGCGCTTGCGCAGGGTGCGCGGACCGGAGGCGGGTGCGAGGCCGTCCGGCAGGTCCTCGGGGGCACCGTGACCGGGCACGGCCACCTCGGCGGCGGCGGCCTGGCGCTCGACGGGGCTCAGCGGGAGCAGCTTGCGGCGGTCGCGCGGCAGGTGCGGGGCGTGGTGGCCGCCGGACAGGATGGTCTGCAGACGGTCGGAGATGTCCGAGTAGTCGTCGAAGCCGAGCACACCGTCGGCCTCGGGCAGCGCGTCGGCCAGCTCCTTGCCGTAGCGCTCGGCCATGCAGCCGACCGCGACGACGGCCTGGGTGCGGCCGTGACCCTTGAGGTCGTTGGCCTCCAGGAGGGCGTCGACGGAGTCCTTCTTGGCGGCCTCGACGAAGCCACAGGTGTTGACGACGGCGACGTCGGCTTCGGCTGCGTCGTCCACGAGCAACCAGCCGTCGGCCTCCAGTCGCCCGGCGAGTTCCTCGGAGTCCACCTCGTTGCGGGCGCATCCGAGCGTGACAAGGGCGACAGTACGGCGATCAGGCATAGGGCCAAGATTAACGCGCGGCCGCCGAAGCCGTTCGCCCCGGAGGCCACGCGTTACCTCCGGCCGGGTTCCCGACCGGTCGGACGCCCCTCGCCATCAGCCCGCCTGCGGGTCGCCGGGGGTGTACGTGACGTGCACCACCTGGCCGTTCTTGCCCGCCGGACCGAGGTCCTTGCCGTTGACGTACACGTGCACGGCGCCGGCGTTGCCGATCACCAGCTTGATCTGCTTGGGGTCGGTGAAGGTCTGGTCCTGACCTTCACCGATGTTGTTCTGGAACAGCGACTTCCCGGTGCCGTCCACCGCCGAGACCCAGCTGGTGTCCTTCTCGGCGACCAGCTTCACGGTGACCTTGTCGGCCGGGGCGGCGGCGATCGCGGCGGCGCTGGGCGCCGGCGCGGGCGGCTGGACCGTCGGGGTGGGCGCCGGGGTCACCGCGGCGACCGAGCCGGTGCCGGAGCCCGAGGGCAGCGGGGCGCTGGCGGAGCCGGTGGTGCCGGTGCCGGACTTGCCGCTCACCAGGTTGAAGCCGATCACTCCGACGACCGCGACGATCGCGGCGACCATCGCCGCCGTCCAGTTCGGGCGGCCCCGGCCGGGGACCTTGATCGGGCCGCTCTCGATCAGCTCGGTGGGCCGCTTGGAGGCCGGGGAGCCGCCGTGCGCGGCGTCGTAGCGGGCCACCAGGGCCTCGCCGTCGACGCGGACCAGCTGGGCGATCGCGCGGATGTGGCCGCGGGCGTAGAAGTCACCACCGCAGCGACCGAAGTCGTCCTCCTCGATGGCGTGCACGATCGGCACCCGCACGCGGGTCGCACTGCTCACCTGATCCACCGTGAGCCCGGCGTCGATCCGGGCGGCGGACAGCACCCGGCCGATGCTCGGCGCATCGGCCGCCTGTTCCGCGGTGCCGGAGGGCAGCGCGGACGACGGGGCGTTCTCGCGGTCGGGGGACTTGCCGATGGTCACGGTGCACGCCTTTCGAGCGGTTGGCCACCTGCTGGGGAACAGTCTAGGGGCGCGAGCGGATCGTTTCTCAAGCGGAACAGGCCCGAATGCGCTCGCCCGCCCCCGCCGGGGGCCGGGCGTGCACTGACTGTCCGTCGGTACGGGGGCCGCCGTCTCCGGGACCCCCGTGCCGGGGTGGCGCATCGTCCGTTGCCCGTGGGACGCCGTCCGCACCCGATCGGTTCCGCACCCGCCGCCTACCCCGGTCCGAACGGGTGAACACACCCCCTGGCCCGATCACACCCCCGGGCGCATCCCCTGGCGCACCCCCGGGCCGCCGCGGCGCCGTCAGCCGCGGATGGAGACGATCACCCCGTCCAGCTCGTCCGGCTTCACCAGTACGTCGCGCGCCTTGGAGCCCTCGCTCGGCCCGACGATGCCGCGCGACTCCATCAGGTCCATCAGCCGGCCGGCCTTGGCGAAACCGACCCGCAGCTTGCGCTGCAGCATCGAGGTGGAGCCGAACTGGGTGGAGACGACCAGCTCGGCCGCCTGGATCAGCAGCTCCAGGTCGTCGCCGATCTCCTCGTCGATCTCCTTCTTCGGCCCGCCGCCGACCGTCACGTCCGCGCGGTAGGCGACCGAGGACTGCTCCTTGCAGTGCTTCACCACCGCGGCGATCTCGGCCTCGGTGACGAAGGCGCCCTGCATCCGGATCGGCTTGCTCGCCCCCATCGGCAGGAACAGCGCGTCGCCCTTGCCGATCAGCTTCTCCGCGCCGGGCTGGTCCAGGATGACCCGGGAGTCGGCCATCGCCGAGGTGGCGAAGGCCAGTCGGGACGGCACATTGGCCTTGATCAGGCCGGTGACCACGTCCACCGAGGGCCGCTGGGTGGCCAGCACCAGGTGGATGCCGGCCGCGCGGGCGAGCTGGGTGATCCGGACCACCGAGTCCTCGACGTCGCGCGGCGCGACCATCATCAGGTCGGCCAGCTCGTCGACGATCACCAGCAGGTACGGGTACGGGGTCAGCTCGCGCTCGCTGCCGAGCGGCGGGGTGACGGTGCCGGCCCGGACCGCCGCGTTGAAGTCGTCCACGTGGCGGAAACCGAACGCGGCGAGGTCGTCGTAGCGCAGGTCCATCTCGCGGACCACCCACTGGAGGGCCTCGGCGGCCTTCTTCGGATTGGTGATGATCGGCGTGATGAGGTGCGGGATGCCCTCGTAGGCGGTCAGCTCGACCCGCTTGGGGTCGACCAGCACCATCCGCACCTCGTCCGGGGTGGCCCGGGCGAGGATCGAGGTGATCAGGCAGTTGATGCAGGACGACTTGCCCGCGCCGGTCGCGCCGGCCACCAGGATGTGCGGCATCTTGGCGAGGTTGGCCATCACGGTGTGGCCCTCGACGTCCTTGCCCATGCCGACCACCATCGGGTGGGTGTCCTCGGCGGCGGTGCGCGAGCGCAGCAGGTCGCCGAGGTTGACCATCTCCCGGTCCCGGTTCGGGATCTCGATGCCGACCGCGGACTTGCCCGGGATCGGGCTGATGATCCGCACGTCCGGACTGGCCACCGCGTAGGCGATGTTCTTGGCCAGCGCGGTGATCCGCTCGACCTTGACGGCCGGGCCGAGCTCGACCTCGTAGCGGGTGACCGTCGGGCCGCGGGTGAAGCCGGTCACCCTGGCGTCCACCTTGAACTCGCCGAAGGTCCCGGTGAGCTGGGCCACCACCTCGTCGTTGAGGGCGCTGCGGGCCTTGGCCGGGCCGCCGCGCTCCAGCAGGTCGAGCGAGGGCAGCGCGTAGCCGAGGCTCTCGGAGAGTTGGAGCTGCTCCATCCGGGCCGGTGCCGGGCCGTGCTCCTCGGGGGCGCCGGGGCCGGCGCCGCCGGTCCTGGCGGCCGGGACGGCGGGCTCCTCCGGCGGGGCGGTGCGGTCCTGCACCTGGTGCATCATGTCCGCCACCGCCGAGGAGGCGGGCACGCCGTAGACCAGCGCGCCGTCCAGGTCGGCGGCGGCGCCTGCCGCGATGTCCCGGGTGGCGTACGGGTCCAGGGCCTCCTTGGAGAACATGTCCGGCTCGTCGGCGGGCACCTCGGCCGGCTCCGGCCTGCGCCTGCGGCGGCGCCGGCGGGCGGCCACCTCGTCCGTCGGGTCGTCACCGTCGGTGTCCACGGTGAAGGGCAGCGCCGAGGGATCGGCGTCCTCCGGCGGCTCGTGGGAGAGCTCGCGCTCCGGCGTGCGCCCCTCGGCCCCGGTGTCCTGAGGACCGGCCTCGACCACCCCGAGCCGGACGCCGGCCGCGCGGATCCGCTCCGGGATCCGGTTGACCGGGGTGGCGGTGGTGACCAGCAGGCCGAAGAAGGCGAGCAGCAGGAGCAGCGGCACCGCGAGGGCCGGCCCGGCGGCGGCCATCATCGGGGTGGACGCGGCCCAGCCGATGATCCCGCCGGCGGTCCTTATCCGGGTCGCGCCACTGCCCATCACGGGCGCGCCGCAGCCGATGTGGACCAGGCCGAGCACCCCGACCAGCAGGGTGCTCAGGCCGATCATGATCCGCCCGTTGGCCTCCGGCAGCTCGGGGTGGCGCAGCAGCCGGACCGCCACCGCGGCCAGCAGGAAGGGCACCAGCGCATCGAGCCGGCCGAACAGGCCGGAGACCACGTTGGTGGCCGCCTCGCCCAGCCAGCCCTGCGGGCTGAACCAGGTGCCGGCGGCGGTCACCAGGGCCAGCGCGAACAGCAGCAGGCCGATGCCGTCCTTGCGGTGCGCCGGGTCGAGGTTCTTCGCGCCGTCGCCGAAGCCGCGGAAGACCGCTCCGATGCTGTGCGCCGCGCCGAGCCAGACGGCGCGCACGGCCCGGAAGAGTATCGGCCGGGGCGGGGGCGGCGGCGGGGCCTGCTTGGCCGCCGTCTTCTTCGCCGGGGCTGCCTTCTTGGCGGCCGCCTTCTTCGCTGGCGGCTTGGCCGGAGCCTTCGCCGCGGCCTTCTTGGACGGTCCCGGACTCGGGTTGCGTGCCGCGCTTCCGGGCGTGCGTGTGGCCATGGGTCAGCAGCCTACCGGGGCATGCGAGCTGTGCCCACGTCGTCCGTCCGGGGTGCCCGGACGTGTCGCAGACACACCGTCACACCGGTCCGGTTCACCCGGACGGGCGAGCGCCGAGGGGCCGGCCGGCCACCTTCGGGCCCGGGCCGGCCGTGCCTCAGTCGGTACCGGGGCGCAGGGCGTCCAGCGCCCGCCGGAGTCCGGTCAGCTTGCGCTCCAGGTGCGCCGCGGTGGCCGCCACCCCGCCGTCCTCGGTGCCGTCCAGCTGCTTGGTCAGCGACTCGGCCTGCTCCTCGACGGCGGCCAGCCGGGCCGACAGCTCGCCGAGCAGCGCGCCGCCGATGGCGGGCTCGGCACCGGTCGCCTCCAGCTGCAGCCGCAGCAGCGCGGCCTGCTCCTTCAGCTGGCAGTTCTTCATGTAGAGATCGACGAAGACCGAGACCTTGGCGCGCAGCACCCAGGGGTCGAAGGGCTTCGAGATGTAGTCGACCGCGCCGGCCGCGTAGCCGCGGAAGGTGTGGTGCGGCCCGTGGTTGATCGCGGTCAGGAAGATGATCGGGATGTCCCGGGTGCGCTCGCGGCGCTTGATGTGGGCGGCGGTCTCGAAACCGTCCATCCCCGGCATCTGGACGTCCAGCAGGATCACCGCGAAATCGTCGGTGAGCAGCGCCTTGAGCGCCTCCTCGCCGGAGGCCGCCCGCACCAGCGTCTGGTCCAGCGCCGAGAGGATCGCCTCCAGTGCCAGGAGATTCTCCGGCCGGTCGTCGACCAGGAGGATCTTCGCCTTCTGCATTACGACGCGCCCTCCTGTCGCCTGCCTACCTGGGGAAGGCACCCGCGTACTGCCCACCACTACCCCGGTCATGCTAGCCGCACCCCCTCGCCCGGCACACCGCTCCGTCGCGTCCGGATCCGGAGCGTGCGCAGCCAGTGCACCGGCGTACGCTCACCAGCGAGTCGTCACTCGGTCACTGTTCGCAACGATCGGTGACCCTACCCGGTTCCCGACCCTCCCCGCCAGCAAACCGCCCACCCACCGGCGTGAACCCCGGAGCGTACTCCGGGATTCACGCCCCCGCCATTCGAACGGGCCGAACTCGGCCTTCTCCGGGGCCCGGTGGGCCCCGGAGACCCCGCGGTCGGGACTTCCGCCACTCAGGACTTCCGGCGGTCGGGACTTCCGGCGGTCACGGCTTCCGGAGGGTGAGCCAGTCGTGCATCACCGACAGCAGGTGGTCGGTCTCCACCGGCTTGGTGATGTGGTCGGTGGCACCGGCCGCCAAGGACTTCTCCTTGTCGCCCTTCATCGCCTTGGCGGTCAGCGCGATGATCGGCAGACCCGCGAACTGCGGCATCCGCCGGATCGCCTCGGTGGTCGCGTAGCCGTCCATCTCCGGCATCATGATGTCCATCAGGACCAGCGCCACGTTCTCGTGCTGCTCCAGCATCTCGATGCCCTCACGGCCGTTCTCCGCGTACAGCACGGTCAGGCCGTGCTGCTCCAGCACGCTGGTGAGGGCGAACACATTGCGCACGTCGTCGTCGACGATCAGCACCTGCTCGCCGTCGAACCGGATGTCGCCGCGCCCGGCGGGCCGGACCGCAGGAGCGGTCTCCAGGGTGCGCCCCTCGCCCGCCCGCCCCTCGGCCGGGCGGAGGCCGGCGGGCCGGGCCGGGGTGGACCGGCCCCCGGCGGACGGCACGTCCAGGGCCGCGCCGCGGCGGCGCTCGACCGCGCCCCGGCGGCGGACCTCGACCAGCTCGCGCACCTCCTGCGCCCAGTGCTCGGCCGGGTTCTCCCCCACCGGCACCGGCGTCCCGACCGGGGTCACCCCGACCGAGGCGCGCAGCGCGGGCGCGCTCGGAGCCTGGCCACCGGAACCCGGGGCCTCGGTGCGCAGCGGCAGGTAGAGGGTGAAGGTCGAGCCCTTGCCCAACTCGCTCTCGGCGTGGATCTCGCCGCCGAGCAGCCGGGCGATCTCCCGGCTGATCGACAGCCCGAGACCGGTGCCGCCGTACTTGCGGCTGGTGGTGCCGTCGGCCTGCCGGAACGGCTCGAAGATCTCCCGCAGCTTGTCGCCCGGGATGCCGATCCCGGTGTCCGACACGGTGAAGGCGATCAGCGGATCGTCCGGCCCCTCGATCGCGCCCGCCTCCAGCAGCTGCTCGCGCACGTGCTGCGGCACGCCCCCGCCCGCCGGGCTGATCGAGAAGTCCACGGCCCCGGTGTCGGTGAACTTCACCGCGTTGGAGATGAGGTTGCGCAGCACCTGCTGGAGCCGCTGCTCGTCGGTGTGCAGGGTGACCGGCAGGGCCGGCGAGACCCGCACCTCGAACTCCAGGTTCTTGTCCAGCGCGACCGGCTGGAACGTCGCCTCGACGTAGTCGACCAGCTGGACCAGGGCGATCCGGGCCGGCCGGACGTCCATCTTGCCCGCCTCCACCTTGGACAGGTCGAGGATGTCGTTGATCAGCTGGAGCAGGTCGGACCCGGCGCCGTGGATGGTGTCGGCGAACTCGACCTGCTTGGGCGAGAGGTTGCCCTCGTTGTTGTCGGAGAGCAGCTTGGCCAGGATCAGCAGCGAGTTCAGCGGGGTGCGCAGCTCGTGCGACATGTTGGCGAGGAACTCGCTCTTGTACCGGGAGGCCAGCGCGAGCTGTTCGGCGCGCTCCTCCAGAACCTGCCGCGCCTCCTCGATCTCGCTGTTCTTGATCTCGATGTCGCGGTTCTGCTGCGCGAGTTGCTCGGCCTTCTCCTGCAACTCCTCGTTGGTGCGCTCCAGTTCCTCCTGGCGCGCCTCCAACTCCGCCGACCGCATCGAGAGTTCGGCGGTCAGCCGCTGGGACTCCAGCAGCAGGCCCTCGGTCTTGGTGTTGACGCTGATGGTGTTGACGGTGACGCCGATGAGGTCGGCGATCTGGTTCAGGAAGTCCAGCGCGACGGTGGTGAAGGAGCTGAAGGTCGCCAGCTCGATCACCCCGAGCAGCCGGCCCTCGAACAGCACCGGCAGCACCACGATGTGGGCCGGCGAGGCCTCGCCCAGACCGGAGGCGATCTTCAGGTACCCGGGCGGCGCCTCCTTGAGGATGATCGCCCGCTTCTCCACCGCGGCCTGGCCGATCAGCGACTCACCGGGGTGGAAGGTGGTCGGCATCGCCCGGCGCTGGTACCCGTAGCTGCCGATCAGCCGCAGCACGGTGTCGTTCTCGTCGTCGTCCTCCGTGATCAGCTCGGCGGTGCGGCCGGCCGGCTGGGCGAGGAAGAAGGCGCCGTGCTGGGCCGAGACCACCGGGGTGAGCTCGGTCATGATCAGCGAGGCCACCGCCTCCAGATCGCGCCGGCCCTGCAGCAGACCGGAGATCCGGGCCAGGTTGGTCTTCAGCCAGTCCTGCTCCTGGTTGGTGCGGGTGGTCTCGCGCAGGTTGGCGATCATCTGGTTGATGTTGTCCTTGAGCTCGTCGAGCTCGCCGGCGGCGTCCACGTCGATCCGCAGCGACAGGTCGCCCCGGGTCACCGCGGTGGCGACCTGCGCGATCGCGCGCACCTGCCGGGTGAGGTTGTTCGCCAGCTCGTTGACGGACTCGGTGAGGTCCTGCCAGGTGCCGTCCACCCCCGGCACCCGGGCCTGGCCGCCGAGCCGCCCGTCGGTACCCACCTCGCGGGCGACCCGGGTGACCTCGTCGGCGAACGCCGACAGCTGGTCCACCATGGTGTTGATGCTGGTCTTGAGCTCCAGGATCTCGCCGCGCGCGTCGACGTCGATCTTCTGCGAGAGGTCGCCGCGCGCCACCGCCGTGATCACCAGCGCGATGTTCCGCACCTGACCGGTCAGGTTGTTGGCCATCAGGTTGACGTTGTCGGTCAGGTCCTTCCAGATGCCGGCCACGCCCGGCACCCCCGCCTGACCGCCCAGGATGCCGTCGGTACCCACCTCGCGGGCCACCCGGGTGACCTCCACCGCGAACGCGGACAGCTGGTCCACCATGGTGTTGAGCGTCCCGGCCAGCGCCGCGACCTCGCCCTGCGCCTCGATGGTGATCTTCTTGGAGAGGTCCCCCGAGGCCACCGCCGTCGCCACCTCGGCGATGTTCCGCACCTGGCTGGTGAGGTTCGAGGCCATGAAGTTGACGTTGTCGGTCAGGTCCTTCCAGATGCCCGACACCCCGCGCACCCGGGCCTGGCCGCCGAGGTTGCCCTCGGTACCCACCTCGCGCGCCACCCGGGTGACCTCGTCGGCGAACGCCGACAGCTGGTCCACCATGGTGTTCACGGTGGTGACCAGCTCCAGGATCTCGCCCCGGGCATCGACGGTGATCTTCTTCGAGACGTCCCCGCGGGCCACCGCGGTGGTCACCTCGGCGATGTTGCGGACCTGGCTGGTCAGGTTGTTGGCCATCAGGTTGACGCTGTTGGTGAGGTCCTTCCAGGTGCCGGACACCCCCGGCACGCTCGCCTGACCGCCGAGGATGCCCTCGGTGCCGACGTCCCGGGCCACCCTGGTCACCTCGTCCGCGAAGGCGGACAACTGGTCGACCATGGTGTTGATGGTGTTCTTCAGCTCCAGGATCTCCCCGCGGGCATCCACCTGGATCTTCTGCGAGAGGTCGCCCCGGGCGACGGCCGTGGTCACCTGGGCGATGTTCCGCACCTGGTCGGTGAGGTTGTTCGCCATGAAGTTGACGTTGTCGGTGAGGTCCCGCCAGACCCCGGCCGCCCACGGCACCTGCGCCTGGCCGCCCAGCCGCCCCTCGGTACCCACCTGGCGGGCCACCCGGGTCACCTGCTCGGCGAAGCCCGAGAGCTGGTCCACCATCGTGTTGATGGTGTTCTTCAGCTCCAGGATCTCCCCGCGCGCGTCCACCTCGATCTTCTGCGAGAGGTCGCCGCGCGCCACCGCCGTGGTCACCTGGGCGATGCTCCGGACCTGACCCGTCAGGTTGTCCGCCATGAAGTTCACCGAATCGGTGAGGTCCCGCCAGACCCCGGCGACACCCGGCACCTGCGCCTGCCCGCCCAGCCGGCCCTCGGTCCCCACGTCCCGGGCCACCCTGGTCACCTGGGCCGCGAAGCCGTTCAGCTGGTCCACCATCGTGTTGACGGTGTTCTTCAGCTCCAGCATCTCGCCGGCCACCTCGACCGTCACCTTGCGGGACAGGTCGCCCTTGGCCACCGCGGTGGTCACCTGCGCGATGTTGCGCACCTGCGCGGTCAGCCGGCCGGCCATGGTGTTGACCGAGTCCGCGAGGTCCTTCCAACTGCCGGAGACGCTGCGCACCTTCGCCTGGCCGCCCAGCTTGCCCTCGGTGCCGACCTCACGGGCCACCCGGGTCACCTCGTCGGTGAACTCCGACAGCTGGTCCACCAGGCCGTTGACCGTGCGGCCGATCTTCAGGTACTCGCCGCGCAGCGGGTGGCTCACCCCGTTGCTGTGCAGCGAGCGCAGCTCCATCTTCTGGTCCAGGTCGCCCTCGGCGATCGAGCTGAGCACCCGGCCCACCTCGGCCATCGGCCGCGCCAGGTCGTCGATCAGCGCGTTGCAGTTGTCGACCGCCGCCATCCAGGCGCCCTCGCCGGCCCCGGTCTCCAGCCGCTCGTTCAGCCGGCCCTCGCGGCCCACCGCGCGGCGCACCCGGGCCAGCTCGCCCGTCAGGTGCTGGTTGCGCTCCGCCACCTCGTTGAACACCGCGGCGATCTCCGCCAGCGGTCCGTCCCCGGGCACCGTCAGCCGGCGCCGGAAGTTTCCGTCCCGCATCGCCGTCAGCGCGGCCAGCAGCTTGCGCAGCTCGGCCGGCTCGGCGCCGCGGTTGTGGTTGGCACGCCGGCCGGCCGCGCTCCGCGGCGCGGCCCCGGACCGCCCGCCACGCTGAGCGGGCGGCGTCGTACCGGTTGCGTCCTTGGTGGCCGAACTCAACGGGCCCCTCCCAGATCGTGAACTGTCCGGGCCCCCGCGGCCGCGCCCCACCGGGGCCCGCCGCCGGGAACCGTCCCGGTGTACGTCCCGGCGGGCCACTCGGGTCCACCGGAACCCGCAACGACCGTACTGCTCCGAACGGACATCGCGGACCCCCCAGTCTGGCAGCACTCGCGCCCGGTACAAGACCGGTTGCGCTCGGTTGGTACCGGCCCGGTCCGAAACGGGTGGGCAGAATCACCCTCCGGTGCCTGTTTCGACTCCCCGCCCCCACGGGGAACCAAGCGGAAAGTAGGGTGGAGCGCTGCACCGGGCCACCGACCCGCCCCAGCGTCGCCGCCACCCGTCGGCACGCACCGGGAGTCGTGGCCGAACCCCCGGGCAGCCAGGGCCAGAGCAGAGGAGACGTGGCAACGTGGTCACCGCGCGCGCAGCCGCCACCTTCGAACCCGTGGGCCGGTCGGCCTCCGCCGCCCGCGCCTTCGTGCGGGACGCGCTGCTGGGCTGGGGCCTGCCCGAGGTCGTCGACGACGCGGTGGTCCTGGTCAGCGAACTCGTCACCAACGCCGTCGTGCACGCCGGCACCGCCGCCGAGGTCTGCTGCCTGCGCGAGGACGGCACGGTCAGGATCGAGGTCACCGACCACCACCCCGAACGCGGCCTGCCCACCTTCGCCGACGTCCCCACCACCGCCTCCGACCACTACGCCGACGCCGACGGCGAGGGCGGCCGGGGCCTGCTGATGTGCGCCGCCCTGGCCGAACGCTGGGGCGTCGAGTACGGCTCCGGCCGCAAGACCGTCTGGTTCCGGCTCGCGCTGCCCGCGCACACCGCCGGCACCCGCTACGCACTGCCCGCCACCCCCGGCAGCGAACTGCCCCGCAGCAGCGGCCCGGTGCACGTCGCCGTCGTCCAGCTCGACGACGACGGCCGGGTGCTCGCCTGGAACCCCGACGCCGAGGCACTCTTCCAGCACCCCGCCGACACCGTGCTCGGCCGCCCCTGGGCCGACCTCGCCGTCTGGCCGCAGCCCGCCGAGGCCGGCCTCGGCCTCGCCGCCACCCTCCGGCTCGCCCGCTGGGAGGGCGGCTACGCACTGCGCCGCGCCGACGGCACCACCGCCGACGTCTACGGCGTCCAGGTCCGCCTCCGCGACACCGACGGCACCCCGTCCACGCTCTGCCTGCTGGTCCTCGACGACGAGCGCGCCGTCCTGCGCTCCCCCGCCCGCGCCCTGCCCGGCGACCGCGCCGAACCCGCGCCCCGGCTCGACCTGCTGGCCGGCCTCGGCAGCGGCGAGGACCTCGACACCCTGCTGCAGCACACCGTCGAACGCGCCCGCGACCTGCTCGACGCCGACGCCGCCTACCTGCTGCTCACCACCGAGGACGAGACCGAGTTCGAGCTCCGCGCCACCACCGGACTGCCCTCCTCGATCCGGCCGCACACCCGCTTCCCGGTCGACACCGGCAACCGCTACGACTCACCCCGCCTCCCCTCGGTGCACGAGGACCTCGCCGCCCGGCCCACCGGCCCGACCGTCCTGGACGACAGCGCACTGCGCTCCCTGCTCACCGTCCCGCTCAAGGTCGAGGGCCGGCTGATCGGCTCGCTCGGCATCGCCACCGCCGCCCCCGGCCGCTACGACAACGAGGACGCGCTGCGGCTGCAGTCCGCCGCCGACCGGCTCGCCCTCGCCGTCGAGTCCACCCGGCTCACCGAGCTCGAACGGCTGCGCCGCGGCTCGCTGTCCTTCCTGGTCGAGGCCTCCGACCTGCTGGCCGGCACCCTCGAACACGAGCAGACCCTGGCCCTGATGGCGCAGATGGCCGTCCCCACCCTCGCCTCCTGGTGCGCCGTCTACACCAACGGCGACCACGGCGCCCCCGCCTCGCTGGCCTTCGTCCTGCACGAGGACGAGGACCGGATCGACCCGCTGCGCGCCCTGCTCGACAAGACCACCGCCCCGGACACCGGCCCCACCCACGGCGCCCGCTTCTGGGCCGGCCCCACCGAGACCGCCGACGGCAGCGGCTTCGCCGACGAACCCGGCCTCGGCGGCCTCCTCGGCGAGACCGTCGTCCTGCCGCTGACCGCCCGCAACCGGGTGATCGGCCTGCTCGCCCTCGGCACCCCGGCCGGCGTCCGGTTCCGCCAGGAGGTCCTGGAACTCGCCGAGGACCTCTCCCGCCGGGCCGCCCTCGCCCTGGACAACTCCCGGCTCTACTCCGAGCGCACGGCCACCAGCCAGGCCCTGCAGCGCAGCCTGCTGCCGCCGGACCTGCCCGACATCCCGGGCGTCGAGGTGGACGTCTACTACCAGGCCGCCGGCGAGGGCAACGAGGTCGGCGGCGACTTCTACGACCTCTTCCCGATCCGCGAGGGCACCTACGGCTTCGCCATCGGCGACGTCTGCGGCACCGGCCCCGAGGCCGCCTCGGTGACCGGCCTCGCCCGGCACTCGCTGCGGCTGCTCGCCCGCGAGGGCCTGGACGCCCCGCAGGTCCTCAGCCGGCTCAACACCGCGATCCTGGACGAGGGTTCGCGCAGCCGCTTCCTCACCCTGCTCTACGGCGAGCTGACCCCCCGCCCCGACGGCAGCACCGAACTCTCCATGGTCTGCGCCGGCCATCCGCTGCCCCTGCGGCTGCGCACCGACGGCCGGGTCGACCGGGCTGCCACCCCGCAGCCGCTGCTCGGCGTCATGGACGACCTGGACCTCACCGCCGAGCACCTGGTGCTCCAGCCCGGCGAGGTCCTGCTCTGCGTCACCGACGGCGTCACCGAGCGCCGCGAGGGCCGGCGGATGCTCGGCGACGACGGCCTCGCCGAGGTGCTCACCGGCTGCACCGGCCTCACCGCCGGGGCGGTCGCACTGCGCGTGCAGCGGGCGGTCGAACGCTTCGCGCCCGAGCCGCCGTCCGACGACATGGCCATCCTCACCCTGCGGGTGCCCACCCAGCGGACCACCTGAGCCCGACCCCGCACGGGACTGTCGCAGCCTGAACGATCCGCGACGGGCCGTCGACACAAAATGTGCGATTCACAAGGGTACAAGCCCGCTCACTGTGGGTACACCGATCTCACCGGGGAATCCCCCGGAGGGGACGTGACCAGCGGCTCTTTCGCTGGCCAGCTTTCTGACCGCAGCCGTCGCACGCTCCAGCCGTGCGCGCCCGGCGCGGTCACGCGCCTTCATCTCATCGAAACTCACCCGCGTTCACTGCGCCCTTGCGCGCGCCCATGAGTGAAAGGAGCCTCCGGTGAGCAATGAAGCTACCGGGGCACTGAACGCCCGCTCCACCGGTGCCGACGCGGGTAACCTCGGTTACCTCGCACTCGGCCTGACCCTCCTCGCCTATGGCGTTCTCTCGACCGGCCTGTTCAGCGGCACAGCCGCGGCGAACTCGGCCCATCTCGCCCACATCCTCGGCGGCATCACCCTGTTCGTCGCCGGCCTCTGGCAGCTCCGCGGCGGCGAGGGCTTCACCGGGACGGCCTTCACCAGCCTCGGTGCCTTCTGGGCCACCTGGTCCACCGCCTCCGGCGCCGGCAAGAACGCGGCCGGCCTGTTCCTGCTGCTGTGGGCCCTGCTCGCACTCACCCTGACCGCGGCCAGCTGGAACGCGGGTCTGTTCAGCCGCGCGATCTACGGCCTGCTGACGGTCTCGCTGTTCCTCTCCGCGATCGCCACCTTCAACACCTCCGGCGGCCTCGCCAAGGCGGCCGGCTGGATCGCTGCGGCCTCCGGGCTGGCGGCCTGGTACTGGGCCACCGCGTCGCTGACCAACAGCGCGTGGGGCCGTGACGCCCTGCCGGTCAAGTAACGGCGGGTGCACCGGTGGACCGGACCCTCCCCCCACGGGGCCCGGCCCACCGGCATGCCGCGTGCCCGCTCAGCCGCGGGCACCCACCCGGTCCCGTCCGGCCTCCGACCGGACGTCCGCCGTGTTCCGGGCCCGCCACCGCACGAAGCCGCTCTGCGCCGCGTACGCCAGCAGCAGGATCGCCACCGCGACCAGGCCGTCCGCCCAGAAGTGGTTGGCCGTCACCACCACGACCGCGACGGTCAGCACCGGGTGCAGCACCATCAACCACCGCAGCGGACTCCGCGAGACCCGCACCACCGCGACCGCCACCAGCACGCACCACGCCACATGGACGGACGGCATCGCCGACAGCTGCGCGGCCTGCACCAGCCCGCCGACCCCACCGCCGTACACCGACTGCCCGTACTCCGCCGCGACGTCGACGAACCCCTTCTCCGGCAGCATCCGGGGCGGCGCCACCGGGATGAACTGGACGGCCAGACAGACCGCCGTCGTGATCACCACCGTGTTCCGCACCCAGGCGTACCGCTCCCGGTGTCTGAGGAAGACCCAGACCAGCACCGCGATCATCACGGTGAAGTGCATCGACGCGTAGTAGTAGTTCGCCAGCTTCACCAGTACCGGGTACGGCGTCACCGCGGCCTGCCAGGAGGCTTCGTCGGGCAGTCCGACCGCCAGTTCCGTCCGGTGGATCCAGCGGGCCCGGTCCAGGGCGTGTTCGGTGCTCATCAGCGAGAGGCGTCCGACCAGCTGCCAGAGCGCGAACAGCGCGAGCAGGGTGCCGGCCTCCCGCAGGACCGTCGAGACACCGGGCCGCCGCACCCGGGCCGCCACGTACGAGCCCCCGTAGAGCACGGCCGCGGTACCCCCGGCGGACTGCCAGGTAAGCGTCAGGTTCTGCAACGGTTCGTGCCTCTCCACCGAGCTCGGACGTAGTGGGGAGACGTTAACGCAAAAAGACCCCCTCCTGAACCGGAGGGGGTCTTTTTGGAATGATTGTTCGGCGGCGTCCTACTCTCCCACAGGGTCCCCCCTGCAGTACCATCGGCGCTGTGAGGCTTAGCTTCCGGGTTCGGAATGTAACCGGGCG
>NZ_LGDO01000081.1:0-18662 GCF_001279805.1 Streptomyces sp. XY431 | reverse complement strand
GGGTGACGCGGACGCGGTCAGGGCGCTGGTCGACGCGCTGGTCGGTGAGGGTGTGCGGGCACGTGTGATCGAGGTGGACTACGCGTCGCACTCCGCGCACGTGGAGGAGATCCGGGAGCGTCTCCTCGTCGACCTTGACGGCGTCGTGCCGCTCTCCGCTTCGGTGCCGTTCTTCTCGACGGTGACGGGCGACTGGCTGGACACCAAGGCCCTGGACGCGGAGTACTGGTACCGGAACCTGCGGGAGACGGTCGAGTTCGGGCGGGCCACGGACACGCTGCTGGGCGAGGGCTTCCGGTTCTTCGTCGAGTCCAGCCCGCACCCCGTGCTCACCTTCGGTGTCCAGCAGACCGCCGACGCGGCCGACACCGCCGGCTCCGCGCAGGGCCCCGCCGTGGTCGTGGGCACACTGCGGCGCGGCGAGGGCGGCCTCGACCGCTTCCTGACGTCCCTGGGCGAGGCATACGCGGGCGGTCTGCTGCCCGACTGGGACCGGGTGTTCACCGGACAGCGTCCGGGCAGTGTCTCCCTGCCTACCTACCCCTTCCAGCGTCGCCCGTACTGGCTGGAGGACACCGGCCCCACGGGCGGTCCCTCCGGAACGGCCCCGGCGGGCGACGACCTCTGGGAGGCCCTGGGCGGTGGTGACCTGGACCGGTTCACCACGGCCCTCGGGGTGGCGCCCGAGGACCCGCTGAACGTGGTGCTCCCCGCGCTCGCCACTTGGCGCACCGAGCGCACCGAGCGTTCGGTGGTCGACTCCTGGCGCTACCGCGTGACCTGGCGGGCCCTGCCCGAGGGGCCGCCGGCCGCACTGGACGGCAACTGGCTCGTCCTGTCGTCGGACGGTCGGTCCGAGGACGGGGCAAGCCGGTCGGAGGCGACCGTCCACGTGCTGGAACAGGCCGGGGCCTCGGTGGTCCACCTGCGGACCACCGAGGCGGAGGCCGACCGCGCCGTGCTGGCCGACCGGGTCCGCGCGTCCCTCGACGCGCTGCCCGGCCCGGTGACGGGAGTGCTGTCGCTGCTGGGCCTCGACGAGCGCCCGCACTCGGCGCACCCCTCCGTCCCGCTGGGCACCGCGCTCAACCTGGCGCTGGTGCAGGCCCTCGGCGATGCCGGGACCGGCGCGCCCCTGTGGTGGGCGACCCGGGGCGCGGTGTCGGTCGGGGACACGGGCAACGGGGGTCCGGTCAGCGCCGCGCAGAACCTGCTGTGGGGTCTGGGCCGGGTCGCCGCACTGGAGTTCCCGCAGCGTTGGGGCGGTCTGATCGACCTCCCGGAGGTCCTCGGCCCGGACGCCGCCGCGCGGCTGTGCCGGGTGCTGGCCGGCGGGGCCGGGGACGAGGACCAGGTGGCCGTACGGGCCACCGGCTGCCACGGCCGGCGGCTGGTCCGGTCCGCCCTGGGCGACACCGGACCGCGGCGGAGGTGGCGGCCCGGGGGCACCGTGCTGATCACCGGCGGTACCGGCGGGATCGGCGCGCAGATCGCCCGCTGGCTGGCCCGGCGGGGAGCCGGGCACCTGGTGCTGGTGAGCCGGCGCGGCGCGGACGCGCCGGGTGCGCCGGAGCTCTCCGAGGAACTGGCCGCCCTCGGCGCCCGGGTCACCCTGGCCGCGTGCGACGTCGGCGACCTGGAGGCCCTGCGCGCGCTGAAGGACGGCCTCGAACACGACGGCCACCGGATCAGTACCGTCTTCCACGCCGCGGGGGCGGGGCTGCTGGTGCCGCTTCCCGACACCGATGCGGACGAGTTCGCCGACACCTTCCACGCCAAGGCCGGCGGGGCCAGGAACCTGGACCTGCTCTTCGACCGGGACACGCTCGACGCGTTCGTGCTGTTCTCCTCCATCTCCGGGGTGTGGGGCAGCGCCGTCCACGGCGCGTACGCCGCCGCCAACGCCTACCTCGACGGCCTGGCCGAGGACCGCAGGAGCCGGGGCCTCGCCGCGACCTCCGTGGTGTGGGGGATCTGGAACCCCGAGGGCGGGGCCGGGATGGCGGCCGAACTGGCGGAGGAGACCCTGCGCGGCCACGGCGTGCTCTTCATGCCGCCCGCCGTCGCGATCACCGGGCTCCAGCAGGTCCTGGACCACGACGAGACGGTGGTCGTGGTCGCCGACATCGACTGGGACCGCTTCGCCACGGTCTTCACCTCGGCCCGCCCCAGCCCGCTGATCGGGGAACTCCCCGAGGTGCGCGCCGCGCTGGCCGCCGAACCGGAGACCGGCGGGACCGGGGCCGAGGGAGCGCCCTCGGCACTGCGCGACCGGCTGGCGCCGCTTCCGGCGGCCGAGCGGACCAGGACGCTGGTCGACCTGGTCCGGACCCACGCGGCCGCCGTCCTCGGTCACGACTCGCCGGACGCCGTCGCGCCCGGCCGCGCCTTCCGCGACCTGGGCTTCGACTCGCTGACCGCCGTGGACATGCGCAACCGGCTCAACACCGCCACCGGCCTGCGGCTCCCGGTCACCGTCGTCTTCGACTACTCGTCGGCGACCGCGCTCGCCCGGCGCCTGGAGACCGGACTGCTGGGCGCCGCCGAGGAGCCCGCCACCGTCCCGCCGCTCCCGTCGGCGGCACCCGACGCGGACGACGACCCCGTCGTGATCGTCTCCATGAGCTGCCGCTACCCGGGCGGTGTACGCACCCCCGAGGACCTGTGGCGCCTGGTCGCCGACGGGCGCGACGCCGTCTCCGGGCTGCCGTCCGACCGGGGCTGGGACCTCGACGCGCTGTACGACGCGGACCCCGACCGGCCAGGCCGGAGCTACGCCGCCGCGGGCGGGTTCGTCAGCGACGCGGACCGTTTCGACCCCGGATTCTTCGGGATCTCGCCGCGCGAGGCCCTGGCCATGGACCCGCAGCAGCGACTGCTGCTCGAAACCTCCTGGGAGGCGATCGAGCGCGCCGGCATCGACCCGGCGTCCCTGCACGGCACCCGGACCGGGGTCTTCGCCGGCGCCTCCTACCAGGGCTACGGCGGCACCCTGCGCGACGTCCCCGAGGAGTTGGAGGGCCTGTTCATCGCGGGCATCTCCACCAGCGTCCTGTCCGGGCGGGTCGCCTACCAGCTCGGCCTCCAGGGGCCCGCCGTGACCGTGGACACGGCCTGCTCCTCGTCGCTGGTGGCGGTCCACCTCGCCGCGCAGTCGCTGCGCTCGGGCGAATGCGCGCTGGCCCTGGCCGGCGGTGTCACGGTGATGGGCACCCCGCTGTCGTTCACCGGCTTCAGCCGGCAGCGCGGGCTCGCCGAGGACGGCCGCTGCAAGTCCTTCGCCGCCTCGGCGGACGGCTTCGGCATGGCCGAGGGCGTGGGCCTGCTGCTCCTGGAACGCCTCTCCGACGCCCGCCGCAACGGCCACCCGGTGCTCGCGGTGCTGCGTGGCTCGGCCATCAACCAGGACGGCGCGAGCAACGGGCTGACCGCGCCCAGCGGTCTGGCCCAGCAGCGGGTGATCCGCGACGCGCTGGCGAACGCCCGGCTGACGGCCGCCGACGTGGACGCCGTCGAGGCGCACGGCACCGGGACCAGGCTGGGCGACCCGATCGAGGCCGACGCGCTGCTGGCCACCTACGGCCAGGACCGGCTGGCCGACCGGCCGGTGCGGCTCGGGTCGCTGAAGTCGAACATCGGGCACACCCAGGCCGCCGCCGGGGTCGGCGGCATCATCAAGATGGTGCTGGCCATGGAGCACGGCGAGCTGCCGCAGACCCTGCACATCGACCGGCCGTCCCCGAACGTCGACTGGACGGCGGGCGCCGTCGCCCTGCTGACCGAGGCCGCGCCCTGGCCGGAGACCGGCCGACCGCGCCGGGCCGGAGTGTCCTCGTTCGGCCTGAGCGGCACCAACGCCCATGTCGTCGTCGAGCAGCCGCCCGCCGAACCCGCACCCGCCGCCGGTCCGTCCGCGGTCCCGTCCGCCGAGTCGGGCGCGACGGATCCGGACCCCTCGCGGGCCGCCGTCCCGTGGGTCCTGTCCGGGCGGACCGCCGAGGCGGTGAAGGCCCAGGCGGAACGGCTGCACGCGCACCTGACGGAGCACCCGGAGCTGTCGTCCGTCGACGTCGGCTACTCGCTGGCCACCACCAGGACCGCCTTCGAGCACCGCGCGGCCGTCGTCGGCGACGACCGCGCGACCCTGCTGGGCGGCCTGGCCGCGCTGGCCGCGGGAGACCGCGCACCCGGCCTGGTCGAAGGCACCGTCGCCCGGTCGGCCAGGACCGTCCTCGTCTTCCCCGGCCAGGGATCCCAGTGGGCCGGCATGGCCCGGGAACTGCTCGACCACGCCCCGGCCTTCGCCGACCGGATCGCGGCCTGTGAACGCGCCCTCGCCCCGCACCTGGACTGGTCGCTGCTCGCGGTCCTGCGGGAGGAGCCCGACGCGCCGCCGCTGGACCGGGTGGACGTGGTGCAGCCGGTGCTGTTCGCCGTGATGGTGTCGCTGGCCGAGCTGTGGCGGGCGCACGGGATCGTCCCCGACGCCGTGGTCGGCCACTCCCAGGGGGAGATCGCCGCCGCCTGTGTGGCCGGCGCGCTCTCGCTGGACGACGCGGCCCGGATCGTCGCCCTGCGCAGCCGGGCCCTGCTGGCCCTGACCGGGCGCGGCGGCATGCTGTTCGTGCCGCAGCCGGTCGAAGCCGTACGCGACACACTGTCCGCCCACTACCGGGACCTCGACGTCGCCGCGGTCAACGGGCCGACGTCGGTGACGGTCTCCGGCGACCCGGCGGCACTGGAACGACTGCGCGAGCAGTACTCCGAGGCGGGCGTCCTGACCTGGCCGGTCCCCGGCGTGGACTTCGCCGGACACTCGCCCCAGGTGGAGGAGCTCCGCGAGGAACTGCTCACCCTCCTCGGCGGCACCGCGCCGCGGACGTCCGACATCCCGTTCTACTCCACGGTCAGCGGCGGCCCCCTGGACACCCTGGGCCTGGACGCCGCGTACTGGTACGAGAACCTGCGCCGGCCGGTGGAGTTCGGACGGGCGGTCGACGCACTCATCGCCGACGGACACCACACGTTCGTCGAGTGCAGTACCCATCCCGCGCTGACCGTCTGGCTCCAGCAGGCCGTCGAAGCGGCCGGGGCCGGCGACGGAGCCGTCGTCGGCACCCTGCGCCGCGCCGAGGGCGGCCCCGGCCGCTTCCTCGCCGCACTCACCGAACTCCAGGTACGCGGACTGCCGGTGGACTGGGGCACGGTGTTCGCCGGAACCGGCGCCCGCAGGCGACCCCTGCCCACCTACGCCTTCCAGCAGCAGCGCTACTGGCTGGACACCACCCCCGACCGGCCCGCCGACGCCATGACCGGCACGGGTGCCACGACCGGCGCCGCCCCGGCCGACTCCGGCTTCTGGGAGGCGGTCGACCACGGCGACCTGGACGCCCTCGCCACCACCCTGCGGGTCGAGGACGGGGAACTGAGGGCCTCCCTCGCCTCCCTGGTGCCCACCCTCGCCGAGTGGGCGCGCGGCCGGGCCGGCGACCGGACCGCCGACAGCTGGCGCTACCGGGTCGCCTGGAAGCCCCTGCCGGCAGCCGAGCGGCCCCGGCTCGCCGGCGGCTGGCTCGTCGTCGCCCCGGCCGGCGCCGCCGACGACCCGGCCGTCGCGTTCGCCGTGGACGCCCTGCGCGGACACGGCGCCGCACCCGTCCTGGTCGAGGCGGGCCCCGACGCGACCGACCGGACCCGGTTCGCCGCACTGCTCCGGGACGCCCAGGAGCGGGCCGACGGGCCGCCCGCCGGAATCCTGTCGCTGCTCGCCCTGGCCGAGGAGCCGCACGGCGACGGCTCGGCGCTCCCCCTCGGCCTCACCCTGACGGTCGCGCTCCTCCAGGCCCTGGGCGACCTCGGTACCGACACCCCGCTCTGGGGCGCCACCCGGGGCGCGGTGTCGGTCGGCCGCTCCGACCGGATCGACAGCACGCTCCAGGCGCTGGCCTGGGGCCTCGGCGCGGTCGCCGGTGTCGAGTACCCGCAGCGGTGGGCGGGCCTGGTCGACCTGCCGCGACAGCTCGACGACCGGGCCGCGACCCGGCTCGCCGGAGCACTGACGAGCCCCGACGGCGAGGACCAGCTGGCGGTACGCGCCACCGGCCTCTACGGCCGCCGGGTCGTCCACGCCGGACTCGGTGACACCGCCCCCGTGCGCGACTGGACACCCGAGGGCACGGTCCTGATCACCGGCGGCACCGGCGGCCTCGGCGCCCAGATCGCCCGATGGCTCGCCCGCACCGGCACCGCGCACCTGCTGCTCACCAGCCGGCGCGGCGCACAGGCCCCGGGGGCCGAAGCGCTGCTGGCCGAACTGCGCGGCCTCGGCGCCGACGCCACCGCGGTGGCGTGCGACGTCGCCGACCGGGACGCGCTGGCGGAACTGCTCGCCGGCATCCCGGCCGAGCGCCCGCTGCGAGCGGTCCTGCACACCGCCGGTGTCCTCGACGACGGGGTGATCGACTCGATCACCCCCGAACGCGCGGCCGGCGTCCTGCGGCCCAAGCTCGACGGCGCACGCAACCTCGACGCGCTCACCCGCGGACTCGACCTGACCGCCTTCGTACTGTTCTCCTCGCTCGCCGGCACGCTCGGCGGCACCGGCCAGGGCAGCTACGCCGCCGCCAACGCCTACCTCGACGCCCTGGCCCGGCAGCGCCGCGACCTCGGCCTGCCCGGCACCTCGGTGGCCTGGGGCCTGTGGGGCGGCGACAGCCTCGCCTCCGGAGCCGTCGCCGAACGGCTGATCCGGGACGGCCTGCCCGCCATGGATCCCGCCACGGCCACGATCGCGCTGCGCCGGGCCCTCGACCACGAGGACACGGCCGTCCTCGTCGCCGACTTCGCCTGGGACCGCTTCACCCGGGCGTTCACCGCGCTCCGGCCCAGTGCCGCCCTCGGGGACCTGCCCGAGGTGCGGGACGCACTCGCCGCCGCAGGCGCCTCCCGGAGGACGGCCGACGGCGCCGAGCCGCCGGCCCTGCGGCTGGCCGCGCTGCCCCCGGCGGAACGGGACCGGGCCCTGCTGGACCTGGTCCGCTCCGAGGTCGCCGCCGTGCTCGGCCACCCCGGGCCCGAGGCGGTGGGACCCGACCAGGCGTTCAAGGAGATCGGCTTCGACTCGCTGACCGCCGTCGAACTGCGCAACCGGCTCGCGGCGGCCACCGGCCTGCGCCTGTCGGTGACCCTGGCCTTCGACTACCCCACGGCCACGGCGCTGGCCGGACACCTGCGCGCCGAACTGCCGGGCGCCCCCGCCACGGAGACGCCCGGCGCTCCCGGGCCGGTGCCCGCGGCCGCCGCGGTGCCCGAGGACGAGGCGATCGCCGTGGTCGCCATGAGCTGCCGCTACCCCGGCGGCGTCACCACCCCCGAGGAGCTGTGGGAGCTCGTCGCGGGCGGACAGGACGCGATCACCGGCTTCCCCACCGGACGGGGCTGGGACCTGGACGGCCTCTACGACCCGGACCCGGACCGGGTCGGCAGCACCTACGCGCGGGAGGGCGGCTTCCTCCACGACGCCGACCGCTTCGACCCGGCCTTCTTCGGGATCTCCCCGCGCGAGGCGCTGACCATCGACCCCCAGCAGCGGCTGCTGCTGGAACTCTCCTGGGAGGCGTTCGAGCGGGCCGGCATCGACCCGCTGTCGCTCAAGGGCAGCGCGAGCGGCGTCTTCGTCGGATGCAGCCACCACGACTACGGGTCGCGTGTCGCCGAACCCTCCGAGGAGTTCGAGGGCTACCTCGGCATCGGCAGCGCGGGCAGCGTGGCGTCCGGGCGGATCTCCTACAGCCTCGGCCTCGAAGGGCCCGCGGTGACCGTCGACACGGCGTGCTCCTCGTCGCTGGTCGCCGTCCACCTCGCGGCCCGGTCACTGCGGGCCGGCGAATGCTCGCTGGCGCTCGCGGGCGGGGTGACCGTGATGTCGACACCGGGCGCGTTCGTGGAGTTCAGCCGGCAACGGGTGCTCGCCGAGGACGGCCGCTGCAAACCGTTCGCCGCTGCCGCCGACGGCACCTCCTGGGCCGAGGGCGCCGGACTGCTCGTCCTGGAACGCCTCTCGGACGCCCGGCGCAACGGCCACCCGGTGCTCGCCCTCGTACGCGGCTCCGCCGTCAACCAGGACGGCGCCAGCAACGGCCTGACCGCCCCCAACGGGCCCTCCCAGCAGCGGGTCGTCCGGGCGGCCCTCGCCGACGCCGGACTGACCGCCGCCGAGGTCGACGCGGTGGAGGCGCACGGCACCGGGACCCGGCTGGGCGACCCGATCGAGGCCCAGGCGCTGCTGGCCACGTACGGCCGGGAACGCGACGCGGGGCAGCCGCTGTGGCTGGGGTCGCTGAAGTCGAACATCGGACACAGCCAGGCCGCCGCAGGCGTCGCCGGCATCATCAAGATGGTGCAGGCCATGCGGCACGGGGCGCTGCCGCGCACCCTCCACGTCGACGCGCCGACACCGCACGTGGACTGGTCGGCAGGCGCGGTCCGGCTGCTCACCGAGGACACCCCGTGGCCGGAGACGGGCCGCCCCCGGCGGGCCGCGGTGTCGTCGTTCGGAGTCAGCGGCACCAACGCCCACACCATCCTCGAACAGCCCACCGAACCGGCCCCGGCCGCCGCACCCGCGCCGGTTCCGGCTGCCGCACCCGCCCTGCCCTGGCTGCTCTCCGCCCGCAGCGCGGACGCGCTGCGGGAGCAGGCGGCCCGGCTGCTCCAGCACGTGGAGCACGCCCCGACCCTCGCCGTCGCGGACCTGGGCCGCTCCCTGGCACTGAACCGCAGCGCCTTCGAGCACCGGGCCGCCCTCACCGGCACGGACCGGGAGACCCTGCTCCAGGGGCTCACCGCCCTCGCCGCCGGGGAGCCGTCGGCGGACCTGGTGCGCGGTGTCACCGGCGCGGCCGCGAGGACCGCCTTCCTGTTCCCCGGCCAGGGCAGCCAGCGCACCGGCATGGGCGCCGAACTGTACGCGCGGTTCCCGGTCTTCGCCGACGCCTTCGACGCGGTCTGCGCGGAACTCGACCCGCTGCTCGACCGCCCGCTGAGGGAGGTGATCGACGCGGCTCCCGGCGACCCCGGCCACGGCCTGCTGGACCGCACCGAGTACACCCAGCCCGCCCTGTTCGCCCTCGGCGTCGCCCTGTTCCGCCTCGTCGAGCACTGGGGCGTGCGTCCCGACCGGCTGCTCGGCCACTCCGTGGGAGAGCTGGCCGCCGCCCATGTCGCCGGGGTGTTCGCCCTGCCCGACGCCGCAGCGCTGGTGGTCGCGCGGGGACGGCTGATGCAGGACCTCCCGGAGGGCGGCGCGATGGCCGCCCTCGCCGCGGGGGAGGAGGAGGTGCTGCCGCTGCTCGCGGGCCGCGAGAGCGAGGTCGGCCTGGCCGCGGTCAACGGCCCGGCCTCGACCGTGATCTCCGGCGCCGCGGCGGCGGTGGACGAGATCGCCGCCGTGCTCGCCGCGCGCGGCCGCAAGACCCGACGGCTGCGGGTCTCCCACGCCTTCCACTCGCCCCTCATGGAGCCGATGCTCGCCGAGTTCCGCGAGGTCGCGGCCCGGATCGTCGCGGGGGAGCCCACCGTCCCCGTGGTCTCCGACCTGACGGGCGAGCCGGCCACCGCCGAGCAGCTCGCCTCGCCGGACTACTGGGTGGAGCACGTGCGCGGCACCGTCCGCTTCCAGGACGGCGTGCGCCACCTGGAACGCGACGGCGTGACCGCGTTCCTGGAGCTCGGGCCCGACGGCGCGCTCACCGCGATGGGCCAGGACTGCCTGACCGGCGACACCGGCGGCCCCGTGCTGGTGCCCCTGCTGCGCAAGGACCGGCCCGAAGCACCCTCGGCGACGGCCGCCCTGGCCCGGCTGCACGTCACGGGCGTCCCCGTGGACTGGAGCGCCGTCCACGGCGGCGGCCCGTCCCGCCCCGCCGTCGACCTGCCGACGTACGCCTTCCAGCGCGGCAGCTACTGGCTGGAGGGCGGCCCGGCCGCGGCCGGCCTGCCCGCGGCCGGACTGCTGACGGTCGACCACCCGCTGCTCGGCGCCGGAACGGAACTCGCGGACTCCGACGGCTTCCTCTTCACCGGCAGGTTCTCCGTCCGCAGCCACCCCTGGCTGGCCGACCACGGCGTCTACGAGGGCGTGCTGTTCCCCGCCACCGCGTTCCTGGAACTCGCGGTCCGCGCGGGCGACCAGGTCGGCTGCGACCGGGTCGAGGAACTGACCCTGGAGGCACCGCTGGTGCTCCCGGCGGGCGGAGCCGTCGCACTCCAGCTCACCGTCGGGAGCCCGGACGCCGCCGGCACCCGCGCGCTGAGCGTCCACGCCCGGGCCGCCGCCGACGGTCCCGACGCGCCCTGGACCCGGCACGCGAGCGGCCTGCTCACCTCCGCCGGAGCCCCGGAGCCGCCGGACCCGGGCGACCCGGGCGACCCGGGCGACCCGGCGGACCCCGAGGCCTGGCCGCCGCCCGGAGCCGTCCCGCTCGACACGGACGGCCTGTACGACCGCTTCGCGGGCGGCGGATTCGCCTACGGCCCCGCGTTCCAGGGCCTGCGCGCGGCCTGGCGGCTCGGCGACGAGGTGTACGCCGTCGCGAGCCTGCCGGAGGAGCAGCAGCCGGACGCCGCCGCGTTCGGCCTGCACCCGGCCCTGCTGGACGCGGCCCTGCACGCGCTGGTGTTCGACGTCCTGGAGGGACCCGCGCAGGGCTGGCTGCCGTTCTCCTGGAACGGGGTGCGGCTGCACGCCTCCGGCGCCACCGAGCTCCGGCTGCGGCTGACCCCCACCGGCCGCGACGCCGTCGCCGTACGGGCGACCGACACCACCGGGCGGCCGGTGCTCTCGGCCCGCTCCCTCGTCCTGCGGCCCGTATCGGCCGACCGCTTCAAGGCCGGCCGCGCCGGACACCACGAGGACCTGTTCCGCCCCGAGTGGCAGGCCCTGCCCGAGCGCGCCGCGACGGCCACCGTCCCCGACCCGGAGTCCTGGACCGTGCTCGGCACCGGGACGCCCCTGCCCTCCGGCGCCGCGCCGCTCCCCGGCCGGACGGTCCCCGACCTCGCCGCGCTGTCCGCACTGCTCGACGCGGGCGCCCTGCGGCCCCGCCTGGTCCTGGCCGCCTGCCCGCCCGCCCCGGCCCCGTACGCGCCGCCCGGCACCCTCCGCGACGCGGCCCACGACGGCCTCGGCACCGTCCTCGCCCTGCTGCGCGACTGGCTGGCCGACGAGCGCCTGACCGGCTCCAGGCTGGTCCTGGTCACCAGCGGCGCCGTCCCGGTGACCGGCGACGACGTCCCGGATCCGGCCCTGGCCGCGCTCTGGGGCCTGGTCCGCTCGGCGCAGACCGAGAACCCCGACCGCTTCGTCCTGCTGGACCTGGACGCCCACGACACCCCGCCCGCCCTGCTCGCCGAAGCCCTCGCCTCCGGGGAACCCCAGCTCGCGATCCGGGCCGGGGCCGTCCACGCCGCCCGGCTGGCCCGGGTACCGCTGGCCGCCGCCGGGCGCACACCCGGCTGGGGCGGCGACGGAACCGTCCTGATCACCGGCGGCACCGGCGCCATCGGCGCCCACGTCGCCCGCCACCTGGCCGCCGAACACGGCGTCCGGCGCCTGCTGCTGACCAGCCGCAGCGGCCCCGCCGCCGACGGCGCGGCGGAACTCCTCGCCGAACTCGCCGCCCTGGGCGCGCACGCCGAGATCACCGCCTGCGACGCCGCCGACCGCGACGCCCTCGCGGCCCTGCTGGCCGCCCTGCCCCCCGCACACCCGCTGACCGGGGTGGTGCACGCCGCCGGCGTCCTGGCCGACGGCGTCGTCGCCACCATGACGCCCGAGCAACTGGACCTCGTCCTGCGCCCCAAGGTGGACGCGGCGATCAACCTGCACGAACTCACCGCGGGCCTGGACCTGTCCGAGTTCGTCCTGTTCTCGTCCATCGCCGGAGTCTTCGGCGGCATGGGCCAGGGCAACTACGCCGCCGCCAACGCCTTCCTGGACGCACTGGCCCACCGGCGCCGCGCCGACGGGCTGCCCGGCCGCTCCCTCGCCTGGGGCCTGTGGGCCAACAGCACCGGGATGACCGGCGGGCTCACCGAGGCCGACCTGCGACGGATCGCCCGGGGCGGCATCATCGCCTTCGACCCGGCCCGGGGCCTGGAGCTCCTCGACCTGGCCGGCACCCTCGACGAGCCGGTCGTCCTCCCGTTGCGGCTCGACACCGCGGCCGTCCGCGCCCAGGCCGCCACCGGCGGCGTCCCCGCCCTGCTGCGCGGCCTGGTGCGCCCCGCCGCCCGGCGCGGCGCCGCAGGCCCCGCCGCCGGTACCGGCCCCGACGGGCCCGAGGCTCTGAAGCAGCGCCTCGGCTCCCTCAACGAGGCCCAGCGCGGCCGGGTCCTCCTCGACCTGGTCCGCTCCCACGCCGCCCTGGTGCTCGGCCACAGCGGCCCGGCCGCGGTCGAGCCCGGCCGCGGTCTGCTGGAGGTCGGCTTCGACTCGCTGACCGCGGTGGAACTGCGCAACCGGCTGCGTGCCGCCACCGGCCACCCCCTGCCGGCCACCCTGCTCTTCGACCACCCCACCCCGGCCGCGATCGCCGGACACCTCGCCGCCGAACTGGTCCCCGACGCCGGGCCCGGCCCGGTCCCCGGGCTCGCCGAACTGGACCGACTGGAGGACGCCCTCGACGGTGCCCTCGACGACCCGGCGGCCCGCGACCGGCTCGCCGAACGGCTCCGGGAGATCGTGGGCCGCCTCGGCCTGGCGGTCACCGCGGCCGGCGGCGACGGCACGGCGGCCGACTCCATCGAGGACCGCATGGACGGCGCCAGCGACGACGAACTCTTCGACCTCATCGACAACGAACTCGGCCTGTCATGACACCGACCCGACACCCGAACCAGGACGGCGGTTCCCGATGGTGAACGACGACAAGCTGAGGGACTACCTCAAGCGCGTGACGGCGGATCTGCACCACACCCGCCGGCGCCTGACCGAGGCCGAGGAAGCGGGCCGCGAACCGATCGCGGTCGTCGCGATGAGCTGCCGCTACCCCGGCGGCGTACGGTCCCCCGAGGACCTGTGGCGGCTGGTCACCGACGGCACCGACGCCATCACCGGCTTCCCCCGCGACCGGGGCTGGGACCTGGACCACCTGGACGACCCGGAACAACTGCGCGAGGGCACCAGCCACACCGCCCTGGGCGGCTTCCTCGACGACGTCGGGCACTTCGACCCCGGATTCTTCGGGATCTCCCCGCGCGAGGCGCTCGCGATGGACCCGCAGCAGCGGCTCCTCCTGGAGACCACCTGGGAGGCGTTCGAACGGGCCGGAATCGACCCCGCGACCCTGCGGGGCAGCAGGACCGGAGTCTTCGCCGGAGTGATGTACCAGGACTACGCGGTACGGCTGCGCCAGGTCCCCGACGACGTGGCCGGCTACATCGGCAGCGGCAGCTCCGACAGCGTCGCCTCCGGCCGCGTCGCCTACACCTTCGGTCTGGAGGGCCCGGCGGTCAGCATCGACACCGCCTGCTCCTCCTCGCTGGTCGCCGTCCACCTCGCCGCCCAGGCCCTGCGGGCCGGGGACTGCACCCTGGCCCTGGCCGGGGGCGCGATGGTGATGTCGACACCCGTCCCGTTCGTGGAGATGAGCCGCCAGGGCGGCCTGGCCCGGGACGGCCGCTGCAAGTCCTTCGCCGCCTCCGCCGACGGCACCGGCTGGGGCGAGGGCGTCGGCATGCTCCTGCTGGAGCGTCTCTCCGACGCCCGGCGCAACGGCCACCCGGTCCTCGCGCTGATCCGCGGCACCGCCGTCAACCAGGACGGCGCCAGCAGCAGGCTCACCGCCCCCAACGGCCCCGCCCAGCAGCGCGTCATCCGCCACGCCCTGGCCAACGCCGGACTCGGCCCCGCCGACGTGGACGTGGTCGAGGCGCACGGCACCGGCACCCCGCTGGGCGACCCGATCGAGGCCCAGGCCCTGCTGGCCACCTACGGGCAGGACCGCGCGGACGGGCAACCGCTGCTGCTCGGCTCGCTGAAGTCCAACATCGGGCACACCCAGGCGGCGGCCGGCGTCGGCGGCATCATCAAGACCGTCCTCGCCATGCGGCACGGCACCGTCCCGCCCACCCTGCACGCGCAGGACCCGTCCCCGCAGATCGACTGGACCGCAGGCGCGGTACGCCTGGTCACCGCGAACACCCCCTGGCCCGTGACCGGACGGCCGCGCCGGGCCGCGGTGTCCTCCTTCGGCGTCAGCGGCACCAACGGACACGTCGTCCTGGAGCAGGCGGACGAACCCGTCCCGGACCAGGACGCCGCCCCCGCCGCCCCCGCCGTGCTCCCCTGGGTGCTCTCCGGACGCACCGCCGAAGCGCTGCGCGCCCAGGCCGCCCGGCTCCGTGACCACCTCGACGCCCACCCCGGGCCCGGTCCGGCCGAGGTCGGCCACGCCCTCGCGACGACCCGCGCCGCGCACGAGCAGCGGGCGGTCCTGATCGGCACCCGCCCCGAGGAGTTCCGGGCCGGCCTCGACGCCCTGGCCGCCGGGCGCACCGCCCCCGGCCTGGTCCTCGGCACCGCCGGAACCGGCGGCGAAGTCGCCCTGGTGTTCCCCGGACAGGGCACCCAGTGGGCCGGCATGGCCGTCGAGCTCCTCGACTCCGCCCCCGTCTTCGCCGCCCGCGTCGCGGACTGCGAGCGCGCCCTGGCACCCTTCGTCGACTGGTCCCTGGAAGCCGTCCTGCGCGGCGCCCCCGGCACCCCGCCGGCCGAACGCGTCGACGTGGTGCAGCCGGCGCTGTGGGCCGTCATGGTCTCCCTGGCCGAACTGTGGCGCTCCTACGGCATCACCCCCGGCGCCGTTGTCGGCCACTCCCAGGGCGAGATCGCGGCGGCGTGCGTGGCCGGGGCCCTCTCCCTGGACGACGCCGCCCGGGTCGTCGCCCTGCGCAGCCGGGCGATCCGCGCGCTGTCCGGCCGCGGCGGCATGGCCTCGGTGGCCCTGCCCGCCGAACAGGTCGCCGAACACCTCGCCCCCTGGGACGGCCGGCTCTCCGTCGCCGCCGTCAACGGACCCGCCTCCACCGTGGTCTCCGGCGACACCGACGCGCTCGACGCGTTCCTCGACCGGACGACGGCCCTGGACGTCCGCAGCCGCCGCATCCCCGTCGACTACGCCTCGCACAGCGCCCACGTCGAGGACATCCGCGCCGAACTGCTCGCCCGGCTCGACGGACTGGACCCCCGTCCGTCGGCGATCCCCTTCTACTCCACCCTCAGCGGCGGCCTGCTGGAGGACACCACCGCCCTGGACGCCGACTACTGGTACCGCAATCTCCGCGGGACCGTCCGCTTCGAACAGGCGACCCGCGCCCTGCTCGCCGACGGCTACCAGGTCCTCCTGGAGAGCAGTCCGCACCCCGTCCTCACGGTCGGCGTCCTGGAGACCGCCGAGGACGCGGGCGCCGACGCCACCGCCGTGGGCACCCTGCGCCGCGACGACGGCGGCCCGCGCCGGTTCACCGAGTCCCTGGCCGAACTCCACCTGCGCGGAGTCTCCCCGGACTGGGACGCCGTTTTCGCCGGCCGCCGCCCCGGACGGGTGGAACTGCCCACCTACGCCTTCCAGCGCGACCCGTACTGGCTGGAGGACGGCGCCGGGCCCGTCGCCGACGTCACCTCCGCCGGACTGGCCCCCGCGGACCATCCGCTGCTGGGCGCCGTCGTGGTCCTCGCCGACAGCGACGGCCTGCTCCTCACCGGCCGCCTGTCGGCCCGCACCCACCCGTGGCTCGCCGACCACGCAGTCGGCGGCCGGGCCCTGCTCCCGGGCACCGCCTTCCTGGAACTCGCGCTCCAGGCCGGAGCCCGCGTCGGCTGCCCCCGCGTCGAGGAGTTCACCCTCGCAGCCCCCCTGGTGCTGCCCGAACACGGCGGCACCGTGCTGCGGCTCACCGTGGGCGCGCCCGACGCCCAGGGCCGCCGCCCGCTCAGCCTGCACTCCCGGCCGGACGCACCCGCCGACGGCGACCCCGAGAACGACGAGTGGACCAGGCACGCCGACGGCGTCCTGGCCCAGGACGGCGCGGACGGCACGAACGGCGCTGCCGGCGCCGAGGCCGGCGGGCCGATGCCCTGGCCGCCGCCCGGCGCCGAACCCCTCGCCCTCGACGGGCTGTACGACCGCTTCGCGGCGGGCGGATTCGCCTACGGCCCCGCCTTCCAGGGGCTGCGCGCGGCCTGGCGGCGCGGCGACGAGGTGTTCGCGGAGGCCGTCGCACCCGCCGGCTCCGCCCCCGACGCCGCCCGCTTCGGACTGCACCCCGCCCTGCTGGACGCGGCCCTGCACGCCACCGGCGTGCCCGGCACCGCCGGCGCGGACGCCCACCCCGAGGGACGGCTGCCGTTCTCCTGGAGCGGCGTGACCCTGCATGCCACCGGTGCCGACGCGATCCGCGTCCGGCTCGCCCCGGCCGGACCCGACGCGGTGGCACTCACCGTCGCCGACGCGGCCGGCGCCCCCGTGGCGACCGTGGACGCGCTGGTCCTGCGGCCCGCGGGCACCGCCGGCCCCGGCGCCGACCGCGCCCCCCGGGGCGCGCGCCACCAGGACCTCTACGCGACGGAGTGGGGCACCGCACCCTCGCGCGGCGGCGGCGCACCCGTCCACCGCACCGCGGACCTGGCCATGCTGCTGGCCGCCGTCGACGCCGGAGCCCCGGTGCCCGGAACGGTCCTGCTCGCCCGCACGGAGCCCGCGGACGCGGCCGGACCGGCCGACGCGGTCCGCGCTGCCGTCCACCAGGCCCTCGCCGACATCCGGACCTGGCTCGCCGACGACCGCTTCGCCGACTCGCGCCTGGTGTTCGCCACCCGGGGCGCGGTCGCCGCCGGGGAGGGGGAGGACGTCATCGACCCCGCGCACAGCGCGCTCTGGGGCCTGGTCCGCTCGGCCCGCTCCGAACACCCCGGGCGCTTCGCCCTGCTCGACCTCGACCACGACCTGGACGCCGACGCCCACGCCGACGACGAGCACGGCACCTCCGCGGACGTCGTCGCCGCAGCCCTCGCCTCGGGAGAACCGGAGTCCGCGGTCCGCGGCGGCGACGTCCGCGTACCCCGGCTGGCCCGGGTCCTCAGGAACGACCCGGACCTCCCGGACGACGCGGCCGCGCCCCTCCGGTCCTTCGACCCGGACGGCACGGTCCTCGTCACCGGCGGCACCGGCCTGCTCGGTTCCCACGTCGCCCGCCGCCTGGTCACCGGGCACGGCGTCCGGCACCTGCTGCTGCTCTCCCGCAGCGGCCCGGCCGCCGCCGGAGCCGAAGAACTGCGCGCCGAACTCGCCGCACTGGGAGCCGAGACCGCCGTCGTCGCCTGCGACGCCGCCGACCGCGCGGCGCTGGCCGCCGTTCTCGCGGACCTGCCGCCCGCGCACCCGCTGACCGCCGTGGTCCACACCGCGGGCACCCTCGACGACGGCGTCGTCACCGCACTCACCCCCGAACGGGTCGACGCCGTGCTGCGCCCCAAGGTCGACGCCGCCCTCCACCTGCACGAACTGACCCGCGACCTCGACCTCACGCACTTCGTGCTCTTCTCCTCGGCCGCGGGCACCTTCGGCGGCCCCGGACAGGCCAACTACGCCGCCGCCAACGCCTTCCTCGACGCCCTGGCCGTCCGGCGCCGGGCGGCGGGGCTGGCCGGCCAGTCCCTGGCCTGGACCCTGTGGGAGCAGCCCAGCGCCCTCACCGGACACCTGGACGAGGACGACGTCCGGCGCCTCGCCCGGTCCGGGATGCCGCCGCTCTCCACCGAGCGGGGGCTCGTGCTCTTCGACACCGCCCTCACCGTGGACCGGGCCGCCCTGGTCCCGATCCGCCTCGACACGGCGGCCCTGCGGTCCGCGGCGGCGGACGGCACCCTGCCGCCGCTGCTGCGCGGCCTGGTGCGCACACCGCCGCGCCGGGCGGCCACGGCCGCGGAGGCGACGGCCGGGGACAACGCCCTGCGTCTGCGCCTCGCGGCCCTCGACGGCACCGGCCGGACCCGCCTGCTCGTCGAACTCGTCCGCACCCACGCGGCAGCGGTCCTCGGCCACGCCTCCCCGGACACCCTCGACCCCGGACGGGCCTTCCGTGAACTGGGATTCGACTCACTGGCCTCGGTGAACCTGCGCAACCGCCTGAACGCCGCCACCGGCCTGCGGCTTCCCGCCAGCCTGGTGTTCGACCACCCGACCCCGGCGGTGCTCGCGGACTTCCTGGCCGTCGGACTCACGGACACGGAAGCGGGCACGGCAACGGCCGCGGCCGTTGCCGTGCCCGCGTGGCCGGCCGGTCGGAACCGGGACGCGGACGACGACCGGATCGCGATCGTCTCCGCGGCCTGCCGCCTCCCCGGCGGTGTCCGTTCGCCCGAGGACCTGTGGCGGATGCTGGACGAGGGCCGCGACGGTATCTCCGGGTTCCCCACCGACCGGGGCTGGGACGTCGAAACCCTCTACGACCCCGATCCCGACCGCGTCGGCACCTCCGTCACCCGAAACGGCGGCTTCCTGCACGACGCGGCCGAGTTCGACGCGGAGTTCTTCGGCATCTCGCCGCGCGAGGCCCTGGCGATGGACCCGCAGCAGCGGCTGCTGCTGGAAACCACCTGG
>NZ_LGDO01000080.1:0-19096 GCF_001279805.1 Streptomyces sp. XY431 | reverse complement strand
GCCGGGGACGGTGACGGGGGTGATGGAGAAGGTCGTGCGGTGGGGGGCGTCGGCTCCGTTGCCGACGGCGGCGGAGGCTGTCGCGACCGGGGTCAGCGCAAGGGCTGCGGTCAGCGCGGCGGCCATCCAGGTGGTGCGCATGGGGGATGCTTTCCTCTCGGTGCAGATCGGGCGTCAGGCTCGATCGGAGATCGGGCGTCAGGCCCGATTCACACCGTGGGGCAGCCCCGTTGGCCCAGCCACCGCGTGTACGCCGAACGGTGCACGACACGCGGCGACACGCGGCGACACGCGGTGGGTGGGAGGGCTGGCGGCCGGACGTCCGACCGGCCGGACGTCAGCTGCCGGGGACCCAGGAGGCCGTGGCCCGGTGGGCCCCGAGCCCGACCGCGTCGAACTCGTCGCGGGCGCCGCCGCCCTCCCCCACCTGGGCGCCGAGCCGCCGCAGGGCCCGGGAGATCGGGCTGCCCTCGGGCGGGAAGGGTTCGAACTCGTCGCTGGTGATGGGGCCGAGGTCGAGCCGGCCGTCGGCCCAGACGGCGGCGCGCTGGGTTCCGGTGCCGCCGAAGTAGTCGGCCTCGACGCAGGCGATCGGCGCGGCCTTGGACCAGGCAGCGAGCCGGCGTTCGAGGCCGTCCGGGAACCAGTCGAACGGAACCGTGCCGACCGCGCGCGGAGCCGCCGGAGCGGACGGGGTCCCCGGGGCGGGCGGAGCTCCCTCGCCGCCGCGGAAGGCGGCCAGGAACTCGGGGGTCGCCGGTATCAGCGCCAGCCCCTGGGCGAGCGGCCGCGGGCGGGCGGCCGGAACCTCGGCGGCCGCCACCGCGACCAGCTCCGCCGGGCCGATCAGCGCCTGAAGTTCGTATGACATTCAGTCATCCTGAACCATGGCACCGACAGTCCGCCCGGCGTTTACGATTCCGTGCCCGGCCCGCCGTCGTTCCGGGAGCCGACAAGGGGCGACAGGGCCGAGGTCGGGGCCGGAGCCGAAGCCGGAGCGGCCGTCAGCGCGACCCGGCGCGGCCCCGCCCCCGCCCCCTGACCACCGACCCCCTACCGCCCTCCTGACCACCGTCCTCCTGACCACCGCTCACCCGGGCGGACGCACGCCGCATGCGGCCGCCTCGCCAACCGGGTGAACTGGCCGGGTACGGCCCGCCCCGGGGCCACCCCCGGACCAGTGCTGTCGGGCCACCCCAGGAGGACCCATGAGTTCCATGGACATACCGTCGTCCGGCCGGGGCAGTCCCGGCGGCAGCGCACCCCGCGGCGGCGCACCCGGCGGGGGCACGTCCGGCGGCGCACCGGACGGCGGCGCACCGGACGGCCCCTCGCCGCGGACGGCCCGCGAGCGCACCGGTGCGGTGGCCACCAGGATCGCGAACGCGCCCCGGATGTCCTGGCTGACGCTCGCCCTGATGACCACCAGTTCGGTGGCCAGCCTGCGCGCCGCGCCCACCATGGCGGTCTACGGCCTCGCCTGCGTCTTCCTCTACCTGCTCCCGGCCGTCGTCTTCCTGCTGCCGACCGCGCTGGTCTCGGCCGAGCTGGCGTCCGGCTGGGAGGGCGGCGTCTACCGCTGGGTGTCGGAGGGCCTGTCGAAGCCGCTCGGCTTCCTGGCCGTCTGGTGCCAGTTCGCGATGACGATCTTCTACTACCCGTCCCTGCTCGCGTACGTGGCCTCGACCATCGCCTATGTGGTCAACCCGGCACTGGCGAGCAACGGCCTGTACACCGCGATCGTGATCATGGTGCTCTACTGGGCCGGCGTCTGGGTGTCCTCCCGGGGCACCAAGGCGGTGGCCGGGCTCTCCTCGATGGGCCTGGTCATCGGGACGCTGATCCCCGGCACGCTGCTCGTCGTGCTCGGCATGGTCTTCCTCGGCCAGGGCAACCAGTCCGCCGCGCCGATGGACGCCTCGCACATCTTCCCGCAGTGGACCGGCCTGGCCAGCCTGGTGCTGATCGTCAACAACTTCCTCAGCTACTCCGGCATGGAGATGAACGCGGTGCACGTCTCCTCGCTGCGCTCCCCCGCCAAGGAGTTCCCGCGCGCGATGTTCACCGCCTCGGGGATGGTGCTGGCGATCTTCATCCTCCCGGCGCTGGCGATCAGCTGGGTGGTGCCGTCCGCCGAGCTGAGCCTGACGGCCGGCGTGATGCAGGCCTTCGACTCCTTCTTCCAGTACTTCCACATCGGCTGGCTGACCCCGGTGATCGCGGTGGCGCTGGTCGCCGCCTCGCTCGGCGGCATGCTCACCTGGCTCGCCGGGCCGTCCAAGGGCCTGCTGATGATCTCCCGCCAGGAGGGCTACCTCCCGCCGTTCCTGCAGCGGCTCAACAAGGAGGGCGTCCAGCAGAACCTGCTGGTCACCCAGGGTGTGGTCACCACCGTCATCGCCCTCGCCTACGCGCTGATCCCGAACGTCTCCAGCGCCTACTGGGTCTTCTCGGTGATCACCACCCAGGTGTACCTGATCGTCTACCTGCTGATGTTCGCCGCGGCGATCCGGCTCCGCCGCACCCAGCCCGACCACCCGCGCGGCTACCACGCGCCGGCGCTGGTGCCGATCGCCGTCACCGGCCTCGTGTCCTCGGCGGCGGCGATGGCGATCGGCTTCGTGCCCTCCTCGCAGTTCGGCAGCGGCTCGGCCTGGTCGTACGTGCTGATCGTCGGCAGCGGCCTGGTGGTGCTGGGCCTGCTGATCCCGTACCTGTTCCTGCGGCTGCGCAAGCCGACGTGGCGCTCGCCCGAGGCGCAGGCCGAGCTCGCCGCCCAGGAGGCCGCCGAACTCGGCGACGCCGGGGCGGACGGTCCCCGCAAGGACGGAGGTGCGGCATGACCAGCCTGATGGCCTCCCGGCACCGCTGGATCTACCTCGGCGCGATCGTCCTGCTGGTCGGCATGCTGATCACCGGCCTGCTCACCTACACCCAGCTGCACCAGACCAACGAGGCCAACCGCAAGGCCCAGCAGCTGAGCGAGGCGCTGAGCGCCGCCGGCTACCCGGTGCCGACGCAGAACCAGATCGTGCACACCCTGGGCGAGGACGGCGGCGCCGTCTGCGAGGACCCGGCCAACGCGCTGAAGCAGGCGCAGTGGACGTACGGCATGTCCAACGGCGCGGCCGGCCCGGGCCAGCGCCCGGTGCTCTCCGACCGCGAGGTGGTCTTCGCCGAGTCGATCGTGCTCTCGGTGTACTGCCCGGACAAGCTCGCCGCCATCAAGGACAAGATCGACGACCTCAAGCTCCACGACACCGTCCGCAACTGACGCCCGGCCACCGCTCCCGGAGGAGCCCCCCATGACCGACGAACTCGCCCGCCGGATCGCCGACCTGATGCCGCGGGCCAAGGCCGACCTCGCCGAGCTGGTCGCCCTCCCCTCCGTCGCCGACCCGCGCCAGTACCCGCCCGAGAACTGCCGCCGGGCCGCGGAGTGGGTCGCCGCGGCCTTCACCGAGGCCGGACTGCGCGACGTCCACCTGGAGGAGACCCCGGACGGCAGCCACGCCGTGGTGGGCCACCGCCCGCCGCCGCCCGGCGCGCCGACCGTCCTGCTCTACGCCCACTACGACGTCCAGCCCCCGCTCGACGACGCCGCCTGGACCTCCCCGCCGTTCGAGCTCACCGAACGCGACGGCCGCTGGTACGGGCGCGGCACCGCCGACTGCAAGGGCAACATCGTCATGCACCTCACCGCGCTGCGGGCCCTCGGCGACGACCTGCCGGTCGGCCTCAAGCTGGTCGTGGAGGGCTCGGAGGAGCAGGGCACCGGCGGCCTGGAGGCGTACGTGCCGCCGCACGCCGGCGAGTTGCACGCCGACGCGCTGCTGGTCTGCGACACCGGGAACGCCGCCGTCGGCGTCCCCACCGCCACCACCTCGCTGCGCGGGCTGGCGAACGTGGTGGTCACCGTCTCCGCGCTCGGCGGCGACATGCACTCCGGCATGTTCGGCGGCCCGGCCCCGGACGCGCTGGCCGCGCTGGTCCGGGTGCTCGACTCGCTGCGCGACGCCGACGGCGGCACCCGGATCGACGGGCTGGACTGCACCGGCACCTGGGTCGGGGCCGGCTACGACGAACAGCAGTTCCGCGCCGACGCGGGCGTGCTGGAAGGGGTCCGGCTGACCGGCTCCGGTACCGTCGCCGACCGGCTGTGGGCCCGGCCCGCCGTCACCGTGCTCGGCATCGACTGCCCGCCGGTGGTGGGGTCCGCCGCCGCGATCCCCGCCACCGCCCGGGCCCGCGTCAGCCTGCGCGTCCCGCCCGGGACCGACCCGGGCGCGGCCCGGGACGCGCTCACCGCCCACCTGGAGGCCGCCGCGCCGTGGGGGGTGCGGATCGAGGTGGCCCCGGAGAGCACCGGTTCGCCGTTCCGCGCCGCCACCGGCGGGCCGGCGTACTCGGCGCTCGACAAGGCGATGCAGGAGGTCTACGGGCGGCCGATGTCCTTCCTGGGCCAGGGCGGCTCGATCCCGCTCTGCAATGTGTTCGCCCAGGCCTTCCCGGAGGCGGAGATCATCCTGATGGGCGTCGAGGAGCCGCGCTGCCTCATCCACGCGCCCAACGAGAGCGTCGACCCCGCCGAGATCGAGCACATGGCCAACGTCGAGGCGCTCTTCCTCCGGCACTACGCCGACTCGCACCGGCCGTGACGAACCACGCTCACCACGACCCGCGCCCGTGACGAACAGGCACCACCCGTGCTGGAGTCGACGTGCAACCGGCCCGCCCGTCGACCGTCCCCGCACAGTCAGGAGACCCGCATGCCCCCGCCTGGAGAGTCCCGCATGCCCCGCCCCTTCACCACCGAGGACTACCGCACCCGCCTCGACCGGGCCACCGCCGCCGCCACCGCCGCCGGACTCGCCGGACTGGTCGTCGCCCCCGGCCCCGACCTCGTCCACCTGACCGGCTACCGGCCGACCGCGGTCACCGAACGGCTCACCGCCCTCGTCCTCACCGCCGGACGCGAGCCCGTGCTGATCGTCCCCGCCCTGGAGCGCCCCGACGCCGAGCGGGCCGAGGGCGCCCCCGCCGTCCGGCTGCTCGACTGGACCGACGGCCAGGACCCGTACGCCGCCGCCGTCCCGCTGCTCGACCCGGCCGGGCGGTACGGCGTCTCCGACAACACCTGGGCGATGCACCTGCTCGGCCTCCAGTCCGCCCTGCCGGGCACCGGCTGGACCTCGCTCACCGAGACCCTGCCGATGCTGCGCGCGGTCAAGGGCCCCGACGAGCTGGAGCGCCTCGCCGCGGCCGGCGGCGCCGCCGACGCCGCCTACCGGGGCATCCTGGAGGTGGAGTTCGCCGGCCGCCGGGAGACCGACGTGGCCGCCGACCTCAGCGCGCTGCTGATCCAGTACGGGCACAGCCAGGTCGACTTCACCGTGGTCGGCTCCGGCCCCAACGGCGCCAACCCGCACCACGAGGCCGGCGAGCGGATCATCGGGACCGGCGACACCGTCGTCCTGGACTTCGGCGGCCTCAAGGACGGCTACGGCTCCGACACCACCCGCACCGTGCACGTCGGCACCGACGTCCCGGACGAGGTGCGGAAAGTCCACGACATCGTCCGGCAGGCGCAGCAGACCGCGTTCGAGGCCGTCCGCCCCGGGGTCGCCTGCCAGGAGATCGACCGGATCGCCCGCCGGGTCATCACCGAGGCCGGGTACGGCGAGTACTTCATCCACCGCACCGGCCACGGAATCGGCATCACCACGCACGAGCCGCCGTACCTGGTCGAGGGCGAGCAGCAGCCGCTCGTCCCCGGCATGTGCTTCTCGATCGAGCCCGGCGTCTACCTGCCGGGCCGGTTCGGGGTGCGGATCGAGGACATCGTCACGGTCACCGAGCAGGGCGGCCGACGGTTCAACAACACCCCGCACGAGCTCGGCACCGTCTCCTGAGGCCGGCCCGGGCCACCCGGTCGGCCGTCGCCGCACTGCACCAACCGGGGCAATTCTGAACCCTTCCTGAACGGACCGGACGTTCGCACCGAGAGTTCTCCAAGAATGCCTTGCTAGCTTCGACCGGCATGACCAGAATGCTCCGCCCGGCGCCGCCCGACCCGTCCGCGAGCGCCGGGCGGCTGCGTCCGGCCACCGGCTCCCGGAGCGGCCCGCGCACCGGCGCCGCCGCCCGGCTCCGGCTGCTGGCGTGGCCGCTCTACCTCGCCGCCCTGCTGTGGTACCTGCGGGCCTACGGCCTGCCGTACACCAATGACCTGGTCTTCCTGTGGCTGATCGGCGCGCTGCTGGCCGCCGGTGTGCACAGCGGGCACGGTCCGCGCGGCTTCCTGCTGGTGCTGCGCGACTGGGTCCCGGTGATGGCCGTCGTCTGGACGTACTCGCTGCTGCGGGGCTACGGCGCGCGCACCCCCTGGGGCCCGTACCTGTGGCCGCAGCAGCGTGCCGACGAACTCCTCGGCTTCGGGGAGACCCTGACGGTCCGGCTCCAGCACGGGCTCTGGACGCCCGGCTCGCCGCACTGGTACGACTACGCCGCGGTCACCGTCTACATGTCGCACTTCTTCATGGTCTTCGTGGTGCTCGCGGTGCTCTGGCGCCGCCGCCACGACCGGTTCCGGCACCTGCTCACCTGCTACCTGGTGCTGACCTTCGCCGGCTTCGCGACGTACATCCTCTACCCGGCGGTGCCGCCGTGGCTGGCCTCCCAGGAGGGGCACCTGCCGGCCCTGACCCGGGTGGTCTCGGACGTGCTCGGCCAGAGCGGACTGCCGCGGGCCGCCTCGGTGTTCGAGAACGGCAGCCAGTTCGCCAACGACGTCGCGGCGATGCCCTCGCTGCACTCGGCGTACCCGGCGATGCTGCTGTTCTTCTTCTGGCCGACCGCCGCCCGCTGGCTGCGGGTGCTGCTGGTCGCCTACCCGCTCGCGATGACCTTCACCCTGGTGTACGGGGCGGAGCACTTCCTGGTGGACGTCTTCGTCGGCTGGGCCTACGCGGCGGCGGCGGTGTACGGCGTGCGGTGGCTGCGGGAACGGCGGCGGACCAGGTCGCTGGCGGCGAGCAGGCCGGCTCCGGCGGCGGCCGCCGGGGCGGGCGTCCGGACGACGGTCGGCACCGGCAGACTGGACCCGTGACCGAGAAGCCGACCAGGGCCCCCGCGCCGGGCGCGGTGCCCAAGCCGACCGCCGAGCAGCTGCTCGCCGCCCGTGACAGCACGATCGAGGACATCACCGCCCCCGGTCTGCGCGTCCTGTTCTGCGGCATCAACCCCGGGCTGTGGTCCGGCGCCACCGGCCACCACTTCGCCCGGCCCGGCAACCGCTTCTGGCCCGCGCTGCACCGCTCCGGCTTCACGCCCCGGCAGTTCCGCCCGGACGAGCAGCGGCAGCTGCTCGGCCTCGGCCTCGGCATCACCAACGTCGCCCCGCGCGCCACCGCCAAGGCCGACGAGCTGACCGCCGAGGAACTGCGCGCGGGCGGCGCGGCGCTCGCCGAGCGGGTGCTGCGGCTGCGGCCGCGCGCCCTGGCGGTCCTCGGCATCGGCGCCTACCGCACCGCCTTCGGCCGGCGGGCGGCGTCGATCGGACGGCAGGAGCAGGGCATCGGGGACACCGCCGTGTGGGTGCTCCCCAACCCCAGCGGCCTCAACGCCCACTACACCCTGGACGCGCTGGCGGCGGAGTTCGCCGGGCTCCGCGCGGCGCTGGACCGCGCGGAGCCGGAGCACGCCGAGCCGGAGCGCGCGGGCGCGGATCTCGCGGACGCGGATCTCGCCGACGCGGACGACCCGGCGGCCGGCCGCGCCTGAGGCTCGGGCAGGCCGCCTCGGGCCGCGCCCGGCCCGTCAGGCGCGCAGGAACTCCAGCACGGCCAGCACCCGGCGGTGCGTCTCCTCGGCCGGGGGCAGGTCCAGCTTCATCAGGATGTTGCCGATGTGCTTGCCCACCGCCGCCTCCGACACCACCAGCGCCCGGCAGATCGCCGCGTTCGACCGGCCCTCCGCCATCAGCGCCAGCACCTCCCGCTCACGCGGGGTCAGCCGCTCCAGCGGGTCCCGGCGGCGGCGCAGCAGCTGCCGGACCACCTCCGGGTCGACCACCGTCCCGCCCGCCGCCACCTCGGTGACCGCGGCCACGAACTCCTCGATCTGGCCGATCCGGTCCTTCAGCAGATAGCCGACGCCGGAGCCGTCCCCGGAGTCCAGCAGATCCGCCGCGTACGAGCGCTGCACGTACTGGCTGACCACCAGGACCGGCTGGCCCGGGCGCCGCTCGCGCAGGGCGACGGCCGCGCGCAACCCCTCGTCGCTCTGCCCCGGCGGCATCCGGACGTCGGTGACGACGAGGTCCGGCTCGTGTTCCTCGACCGCCGCGCGCAATGCCCCGGCGTCGCCGACGGCGGCCACCACCCGGTGCCCGAACCGGGCCAGCAGGCCGACCATCCCCTCCCGGAGCAGGACGCCGTCCTCCGCGATCACGATCCTCAGGTCCATCGGGCCGGTTCCCCTCCGTCGGCCGGGGTGCAGGGGATCTCCACCCGCACCAGCGTCGGTCCGCCGGGCGGACTGCTCACCGTCAGTGTGCCGTCCACGACCGCGACCCGGTCGGCCAGCCCCGTCAGTCCGGTGCCGCGCCCGGGGTCGGCGCCGCCGCAGCCGTCGTCGGCCACCTCGATGGTCAACCGCCCGTCCGCGTACCGGCCCTCGACGCTCGCCGTACCCGCGCCACTGTGCTTGGCGACATTGGCGAGGGCCTCGGTGACGGCGAACCAGCCGGCCGACTCGACCGGCGCGGGGAACCGGCCGGGCAGCGCGAAGCGGGTGCTGACCGGCACCGGCGAGCGGTCCGCGGCGTCCGCGCAGGCTTCCGGCAGACCCCGGTCGGTGAGCACCCGGGGGTGGATGCCGTTGATCAGCTCCCGCAGTTCGGCGAGCACCTCACCGGCCTCCCGGTGCGCCTCGGTGAGCCGGGCGGCCAGCGGGCCGTCCGCCGGGGCGTCCAGACGGGCGAGGCCGAGCGTCATCCGCAGGGCCACCAGGCGCTGCTGGGCGCCGTCGTGCAGGTCCCGTTCGATCCGGCGCCGCTCCGCCTCGAAGGCGTCCACCAGCCGGGCGCGGGAGCGGACGAGTTCGCCGATCCGCCGCTCCTCCCGGCCGGGCCCGAGCAGCCGCCGGACCAGTCCCGCCCGGGCGGCCGCCACCAGCGCCAGCGGGCGGCCGAGGAGCGGCAGCAGGGCGAGACCGGCCAGCCCGCACAGGACCGCCGTCCCGAGCGAGTGGACCTCCCAGAGCTTCAGCACCTTCACCTGCTCGCCGTCGAGCAGCAGCAGCGGCGCGGCGGCCAGCAGGCAGCCGGGGACGGCGAGGGCGCCGCCGACCACCGTCAGGTCGACCGGCCAGAGCACGAAGGCGGAGAGCAGGGTGAAGCCCAGCTCGCGCCAGGTCGCCCGCTCCCGGTAGCGCAGCCGCAGCCAGGCCGCCAGGCCCGGGCGGTCGGGGACGCGGTGCGGGTCCGGCACCCGGCGGCCGTCCAGGAACCGGGCGAGCCGGCGCTCCCAGGCCGCGACCGGCAGGCCGACCAGGGCGAGTGCCGCCAGCAGCGGCAGGCCGACCAGCAGCGCCGCCAGCACGCCGCCGACCGCCGCCGAGACCAGCAGCCCGGCGCAGAGCAGCAGTCCGGTCAGTCCGGTCGCCAGCAGGTACCCGGCTGCCCGCCACGGCGCCACCGCCCGCCACCGCGCCCACGCGCGCCACCGCTCCGCCGACCGAGGGAACCCCGGTCGCAGCACCGGTTCCCACCACCCGCCGCCCATCGAACCCCTCCCCGCCCCGGCCGTCGCACCCACCCTAGGGTTCCGGCCCGGCGGCCGTCGGTAGGGCCAGGGCCACCTTCCGCACGGAGGTCGGCGGGGCTTTCGCACCGGAGGTCGACGGGGCTTCCGCACGGGAGGTCGACGGGGCCGACTTTCCGCGCGCTCCCTGCGGGGGTAGGGCTGGCCCCACCTCGCGGAGTGGCCCTGGCCCTGCTGACCCGCCCCACCCCGCGGCGGTTCGCTGGACGCCATGAGAATGCTGCGGATCGCACTCAAGTCCCTGCGGGCCCGCCGGGTGTCACTGCTCGGTGCCTTCCTCGCGCTCGCCCTCGGCGTCGCGACGACCGCCGCCATGCTGCTCGGCCTCGCCGCCGCGACGGACCCCGCCCGCACGACCGGCTCCGCCGGCGGGGCCGACCTGACCGCGGCGGTCGCGGCGCTGGGCACCGCCGCCGGGGTGAGCGCGTTCGTCTCGGCGTTCGTCGTCGCCTCCACCTACTCCTTCGCGGTCGCCCAGCGCCGCCGCGAACTCGGTCTGCTCCGCCTCGCCGGCGCCACCCGCGCGCAGGTCCGCCGCACCGTGCTCGCCGAGGCGCTGCTGCTCGGCGCCGCCGCCTCCGCCACCGGCTGTCTGCTCGGCCGGCTCGCCGCTCCCGCGCTGCTCCGGTGGCTGTCCGGGGCCGGCCTGGTCCCGCCCGGCCTCGCCGTCGTCCCCGCCTGGTGGCCGCTGCCCACCGCGTTCGGCACCGGGCTGCTGGTCGCCCTCGCCGGCGTCTTCGCAGCCGCCCGCCGGGCCGGCCGGACCGGACCGCTGGACGCCCTGCGCGCGGCCGACCTCGACACCGGCGTCCTGACCGCCGGACGGCTCCTCATCGGCCTCGGCCTGCTGCTCACCGCCGCCGCCCTGGCCGTCGCCGCGCTCGTCACCGACCCCGCCGACCTGCTGCACCGCAAGACCTGGACCACCCGGCCGATGTGGCTGATCGCCTCGGCCGGCCTGCTCTCCCCGCTGCTCGCCCCGCCGCTGGTCCGGGTGCTCGGCCGCACCCTTCCCGCCCGTCTCACCGGGTACGCCGGCCGGCTGGTGCGCGCCAACGCCGTCGCCGCGCTCCGCCGGACGGGTGCGGTGGCCGCCCCCGTGCTGGTCGCGGTGGCCCTGACCGGTTCGCTGGCGGGCGCGCTGGACACGGTGGGCGCCGCCCGGACCGCCGAGGAACACGCCCGCACCGGCGCCGACCTGGTCGTCGTCCCGGCCGCCGGTCCGGTCGGCCCGCTGCTCGCGGCGCTGCGCGCCGTCCCCGGCGTGGCCGCGCTCTCCGCCACCGGCCCGACCGCCCTCTCCGTCGTCGAACCGGACGGCGTGGCCGTCAGCTCCGAGGCCCGGGCGGTCACCGATCCGGCCGGGCTGGCGGCGCTGTCCCGGCTGCCCCTGCTGGCCGGCTCGACCGCCGCACTCGACGACGGCTCCCTCGTCCTGCCCGCCGAATGGGGGCACACCACGGTCGGCGAGCCGGTCCCGGTGGTCCGCGCCGACGGCAGCCGGGCGACCCTGCGAGTGGCCGCCGTGCTGCGCGACGGGCTCGCCGACAACGGCCTGTACGTGACCGCCGCCAACGCCCCGGGCGCCCGCCCCGACCGTGTCGACCTGCGCCTCTCGCCCGGCCCCGCGACGACGGCGGCCGATGTCCGCGCCGCCGTCCGAGCCGCTGTCCGGCCGTACGACGCCACCGTGGCCACCCGCGAGGAGTGGCTCGCCGCGGCCGCCCCCGACCGCCGGACCACCAGGCTGCGGCTCCTGTTCCTCCTCGTCCCGGTCGTCGGCTACACCGGCATCGCGCTCGCCAACACCCTGCTGATGGCCACCGCCGACCGCCGCCGCGAGCTCGCCCTGCTCCGGCTGGCCGGCGCGACCCGGGCCCAGGTGGTCCGGCTGGTGACCGCCGAGGCGGTGCTGGTGGCAGCGGTCGGCGCCGTCCTCGGCGGCGTGCTCACCGCCGTCCAACTCGGCTCGCTGCGGGCCGCGCTCGCCGTGCTCCGGGTGCCCGCCCCGTTCGTCGCCCCGTGGCAGCCGGTCGGTGCGGTGGCGGTCGGCGCGCTGCTGCTCGCCGCCGTCTGCGCCGCCCCGGCCGCGGCGTGGGCGCTGCGACGCGAGCCGGTCGACGCCGCCGCCCGCTGAGCCGTCCGCCGAGCTGTCCGCCGCGCCGGACGCCGACTCGGGGCCGCCGCCTCGGGCCGCCGTCCCGGGCCGCTGCCTCGGGCCGCCGTCCCGGGCCGCTCGCGCAGCCTCAGGCCGCCGCCAGCCCCTCGGGCAGTTCCCGGCCGCGCAGTTCCCGCAGCTCCCGGATCAGCGCCCGCACCGCCGCCGTGCCCGCGAGCTCCGGCGTCGTCACGTACCCGACGTACCGGCTCGGCGGGTTCGGGCCGAGGTCGGTGACGGCCAGCCCGGGCGGAGCGCCGAGCAGGGCGGTCCGGGGCATGATCGCCATCCCCAGGCCCTGGGAGACCAGGGAGACGGCCACCGTGTCGTCCTCGACGTCGATGGTCGAGGGCGGGATCCAGTCCTGCCGGCCCCACCAGTCCCGGGTGTAGGAGCCGCAGTTCTCGTCCCAGTCGACCAGCGGGAGCCCGCGCGGCGCCGGGTGCCCGGCCGGGTGCGCGAGCGCGTAGGTCTCCTCGAACAGCCGGGCCGCGACCAGACCGGGGACGGGCGGCGGCGCGGCGGGGTCGAGGGTCGCCAGACCGAGGTCGGCCCGGCCGTCCGCGACCTCCCCGGCGGTGCCCCGGCCGATCTCGCGGACGATCCGCACCCGCGGCGTCAGCCCCGGGTGGCGGGCGGTCAGCCGGGCCAGGACCGGCGGCAGCAGATGGGCGGCGACGCTGCGGAACGCGGCGATCCGCAGCGTCCCGGTGACCTCCCCGGCCCGGTCGCCCGCACCGGTCGCCCGCACCTCCGGGCCCATCACCGCCAGCAGCCGCAGGATCCGTCGGGCGTACGCGACCGCCCGCTCCCCGGCCTCGGTCGGGCGCGCGCCGTGGCGCCCGCGCTCGAAGAGCACCGCGCCGAGCTTCCGTTCGCAGGCGCGCACGGCGTGCGAGACGGCGGACTGGCTGCTGTCCAGGCGCGCGGCGGCGGCCGTGAAGCCCTGTTCCTCGGCCACGGCGACCAGGACGCGCAGTTCGTGCGGGGCGAGATCGGTCATACCGGCGACGCTACCGGATCCATCGATTCCGTTCATGGAACCGGCCCATCCATCGACGGCGGCCCCTGCCCGGCCGCCCGCCGGCTCCCTACGGTGATCATCACCGCCCGTTCGCACCGCCCCGTTCGCACCGCCCGTTCGCACCCCTGGAGCCCCCTTGTCCCGCCCCACCGCCCGCGTCGTCCACCTCGTCTCCCGCCCGACCGGCGAGCCCACCGCCGACAACTTCGCCTTCCTCGACGAGACCGTCCCGCCGCTCGCCACCGGCGAGGCCCTGGTCGAGAACATCCACCAGTCCGTCGACCCGTACATGCGCGAGGAGATGGAGGAAACCGGCGGCTGGCGGCTGCACGCCCCGCTGGAGGGCCGCACCCTGGGCCGGGTCGTCGAGTCCCGGACGCCCGCGCTGCCGGTCGGCACCCTCGTCCACCACCGCCGGGCCTGGCGCACCCTCTCCGTGGTCACCCCGGACGAGGCCACCGTCCTGCCCGACTTCGCGGGCGTCCCGCTCAGCGCCCACCTGGGCATCCTCGGCGGCACCGGGCTGTCCGCCTGGGTCGGCCTGACCCGGATCGCCCGGCTGCGGCCCGAGGAGACGCTCTTCGTCTCGGCGGCCGCGGGCGGCGTCGGCACCGCCGCCGGCCGGATCGCCCGGCTGCTCGGCGCCGGCCGGATCGTCGGCAGCGCGGGCTCCGCCGCCAAGGTCCGCCACCTCACCGAGCACCTCGGCTTCGACGCCGCCTTCGACTACCACGAGGCGCCGATCGCCGACCGGCTGCGCGAAGCCGCCCCGGACGGCCTGCACGTCTACCTCGACAACGTCGGCGGCGACCACCTGGAGGCCGCCATCGACGCCCTGCGCGACGGCGGCCGGATCGCCTGGTGCGGAGCGGTCGCCCAGTACAACAGCCTCCAGGCGCCGCCCCCCGCACCGCGCAACCTCTTCGACGTGGTCGGCAAGAGCCTGCGGCTGGAGGGCTTCCTGGTCCGGAACCACCTCGACGCCCGCCCCGAGCTGTACGACTTCCTCGTCCCGCACCTGCGCTCCGGCGCCGTCCGCTCGGACGAGACAGTCGTCCGGGGCTTCGAGCACGTCGTCGACGCCTTCCTCGGCATGCTCAAGGGCGCCAACACCGGCAAGATGATCGTCCAGCTCGCCGACGAGCCGCGCTAAAGCGCATCCCGGCCGGGCAACGAGAGCTCCAGCGCCGCCAGCCGCGCCGGGTCCGCGACCACCTCGAACCCCGCCACCCGGCCGTCCGCGACCTCGAACCGCAGCAGCAGCCGCAGCCGTCCGCCCGGCGCGATCGCCGCGCAGAGCTCGCCGTCCACCAGCACCGGCACCGCGAACCGCGCCCGCCGCCCGATCACCCGCGTCTCCCGGGCCACCGCCCCGGCGCCGCGCAGCAGCACCGGCCGCCCGGCGGGCAGGGCGGCCGGGTCGGCCCGGCGCACCACGTCCGGAGCGAGCACGGCGAGCAGCGCGTCCAGGTCGCCCCCGCGCGCGGCGGCCAGGAACGCCTCCACCACCTCCCGCCGCGCCGACCCCGACTCCTCCCCCGCCGACCCCGACTCCTCCCCCGTGCCCCGGACCCGCTGCCGGGCCCGGCTCGCCAGCTTCTTCGCGGCCGCCGTGTTCCGCCCGACGATCGGCCCGATCTGCTCGAACGGCACCGCGAAGCCGTCGTGCAGCACGAAGGCGACCCGCTCCGCCGGGCCCAGCCGGTCCAGCACCACCAGCATCGCCCGGCCCACCTCCTCGACCAGCTCCGCCTCCGCCTCCGGGCCGTCCACCACCTCCTCGACCACCACCGCCTCCGTCCGCCTCCCCCGCAGCACGTCCAGGCAGATCCGCGACACCACCGTGGTCAGCCACCCCGGCAGGTTCTCCAGCTGCGCCGCGTCCACCCGTTCCAGCCGCAGCCACGCCTCCTGCACGGCGTCCTCGGCCTCCGCCGTCGACCCGAGCATGCGCCGCGCGACCGCCCCCAGCCGCCCCCGCTCGGCCTCGAACCGCACCGCCAGCTCCTCGCGCCCGTCCATCGGTCACCTTTCCGTCCGCGCCCTCGTCACGGGATTGACGATGCCCACTCCCCGAAGGTGACCAGGAGCCCTCCCATGCCCGCCTTGCTCCACCTCGACTCCAGCGCCAGCCCGCTCGACCGGTCCGTCAGCCGCCGTCTGACCGCCCGCTTCGCCCGCACCTGGCAGGCCCGCCACCCGGACGCCGACTACCGCCACCGCGACCTCGCCACCGACCCGGTCCCGTTCGTCGGCCCCGGCTACGCCTCCCTCGGCATCCGCGTCGAACGCCAGCCCGTCCCCGTCCGGCTGCCCGACGTCCACACCCTCGCGACCACCCCCGACGAACAGCACGAGTGGTCCCTCACCCACCCCCTGATCACCGAGCTGCACGCCGCCGACACCCTGCTGCTGGGCGTCCCGATGTACAACTTCACCGTCCCCGCCGCCCTCAAGGCCTGGATCGACCGGATCACCTTCCCCGGCGCCCACACCGGCCGCCTCACCGCCACCCGCGTCGTCGTGGTCACCGCCCGCGGCGGCGGCTACGGCCCCGGCACCCCGCGCGAACCCTTCGACTTCCAGACCCCGTACCTGCGCGCCTGGTTCACCGAACACCTCGGCATCCCGGACGCCCGCCTCCGCTTCGTCCACGCCGAACTCACCCGCGCCACCGACATCCCCGCCCTCACCCCCTACCGCGACCTCGCCACCACCTCCCTCGGCACCGCCCGCGCCACCCTGACCACCCTCGCCGGCGCCTGAACCCGCGCCTCAACCACGAAAGGGCCGGCGGGAACTCCCGCCGGCCCTTCCCGTTCCGTCCGCTACCGCCCGCCCCACGGCTCGTCCGTCGGCACGATCTCCCGCCCCAGCGGCGTCAGCGACACCGGGATGAGCTTGAGGTTCGCCCACCCGAACGGGATGCCGATGATCGAGAGGAACAGCGGAATGCTGGTGATCAGATGCATCAGCGCCAGCCACCACCGCGCTCAGCGACCGCCGAACCTCTCGTCGGTCGAGACGACCTCGCGACCCAACGGCATCAGCGAGATCGGGATCATCTTCAGGTTCGCCCACCCGAACGGGATCCCGATGATCGACAGGAACAGCGGGATGCTGGTCACGATGTGGGCCAGCGCCAGCCACCAGCCAGCGAAGATGAACCAGATCACGTTCCCGATGAAGGAGGGCGCACCGGCGTCCGGCTTCTCCACCGTCGTTCGCCCGAACGGCCACAGCACGTACCCGGCGATCCGGAAGGCCGCGACGCCAAACGGAATGGTGACAATAAGGACGCAGCAGATAATTCCGGCGATCGCATACCCGATGGCCATCCAGATGCCGCAGAAGAGTAGCCAGAGCACGTTGAGCACAAAACCAAGCACCTTCATGGTCTCAGCCTCGCATGCTCTGCCTCCTGCGTCTCGCGACCGGACCCGACCGCATGACGGGTGCTTCCGGCGCCGCCCCCTCTATCGGCCGGACGTGCGCAGGCAACGCCCCGCACGCACCCGGCAGCCCACGGTCTCCGTGACGTGGTCGCAGGGGGCCGATCCGACCCCGGCCGAGCCCGTCCGCCTCCTGCCTCTGGGCCCACAAGTCCTCGCGCTCACACGGAAACAGCAGCAAGCCGCGAGTGATTCGCCTACTCTCGCCCCACATTGAGTGCCCCGGCGACGGCTGCAACCGTCCCGGGGCCGGCCGACTGTCCAGGAGTCGACGTGACGAATCCAAGCACACGCCCACGCGCCGCGGCCGCTACGGTCGCCCGCGCCACGACGCCGCACGCCCTCCGGGCCGTGGACTACCTCCGAGTGAGCACCGAGGAACAGAAGCTTGGCTACGGCATCGCCAGCCAGGCACGCAAGAACAGCCGCCACATCGCGAACAAGGGCTGGGACCACGTCGGCACGTACAAGGACGAGGGCGTCTCCGGCTCCAAGGAAATGGGCAAACGCCCCGACTTCGACCGGCTGACGGAGCACGCGAAGCTCGGCGGGTTCGACCTCGTCGTGGTGGAGAAGGGTGACCGGATCGGCCGTGTCGGCCGGGCCTTCTGGCGCTGGGTCTGGGCGCTGGAGGACATGGGGATCTTCGTCGCCATCACCAACCGGAACATCGACAACACCACCCCCGAGGGCCGGGCGCAGATGCGGCGGGAGGCCGACTACGCCGAGACCGAGTGGGAGAACATCCGATCGCGGACCCAGGGCGGTCTACAGGAGAAGGCCGAGGACCCCGGCTCGCCGCACATCGGCGACCGGCCTCCGTACGGCTACCGAATCGAGGCGAAGGGCGTCAAGGGCGAGTCGCGGCTGGTCGTCGACGAGGCCGAGCGTGCCGTCGTGCAGCGCGTCCACGACATGGTGGTGATCGAAGGGCTGAACCTGCGGCAGGCCGCCATCCGGCTCAACGCCGAGGGGATCACCTGCCGTTCGGGACGTCCGTGGTCGGTGGCAAACCTCCGCGATCGGATCATGTCCCGGGCGGTGCTCGACGCCGAACTGATCTTCCGCGGCGCGCACGCCAAGACCGATGCTGACGGCAGGCCGCTGTGGGGCGAGTCGGTGACGATCGCGCTCCCTCGCATCCTGTCCGAGGACGAGGCCGCCACGCTCCGTCAGAAGGTCGCCGCCCGCGCGAAGACCAGCGGCCGCAACCGGGCGGTCTACCCGCTCACGGGCCGGCTGATCGGTCTCTGCAAGGCGTCGTACACCGGCATCAGCCGCGAGTCCTCTCGTACGGTCGTCGCAACTATCGCTGCAGTGGCAAGGCCGACACCGTGCCCGGCCAAGGGGTCTGCCACTGCTCGTACGTGGACGCCGAGGCGGTGGAGGAGCGTGTCTGGTCGGAGGTCGTCACCCTGCTCAGCGACTCGCGGAAGCTGGAGGCGCTGGCCGCCGAGTGGGTCGGCATGTCCGACGGCGATCAGGAGGCGCACGCGGAGCGGATCGCCGGACTCGACCGGCAGATCGACGCCATGAAGACGTCCATCGCCGCCGTGATCGTGGCTACTGCCAAGCAGCAGCAGTCCGCAGACGCCATCGCCACCGCGACGACGGCCCTCAACGAGGAGTTGCAGCAGCTGGAGGGGATGCGCGCCGAGGCCGCCGCCTGGCTGGCCGAGGTCGAGGATGCCGACCGCCTGGCCCGTGACCTCAGAACGCTCGCTGACCTGACTCGGGATCAGCTGGTAGACATGAAGCTGGAGGAGCAGAGCGAGGTGCTCGGTCTGCTCGACGTGAAGGTGTTCTTCGAGGGGCCGGTGCCGGTTCGAGCCGGAGGCCGCGTCTGCACCGTGCAGTCCTGGTACAAGTCCACCGGAGCAAACGTCCCGGCGGCCGACCTGTCGGACGAGCAGTGGGCGCTGGTCTCCCACCTGCTTCCCATCGGCCGACGCGACCGCGTGCGCCGCTCGGTCGATGCGATCTTCGCCAAGGCCCGAACCGGCGGTTCCTGGCGGATGCTCCGTGAGGAGTACGGCTCTGCCAGCACCACCTCGAAGTACTTCAACGAGTGGGTGGTGCAGGGAGTCCGGGCCGAGCTGGACAAGGCGCTCGCGAAGGTGGAACGAGTGCCGCTGCCCGTGCTCGACCTGCTCCCGCCTATGCGAATCGAAGGCCGAGTCGATCCCCGCGTGATGCTGAGCGGCGAGGTATGTGTCCGCTGAGCTGCGTGTCTACGCGCCCGGGGACCGCACCTCAGGGACAACTCAGGGTGCGGGGCGGTCAGCGCTTCCGTGCACGGTGGTCCCGGAGGAGGGCGGTGAGGCGGGCCGGGTCGGCACCGCCGTTGAGCTCGGCGAGGAGTGCGTCGGGGCAGAGCTCGTAGTGGTCGCCCCACCAGCGGCCGACTTTGTTGTCCCATATCCGGTAGCCCCCGGGGACGCCCCGGGCCACGTAGCGACGTTTGGCCATGGGCCGGACGGTAGACCGGGGGCCGGCCCGGGCGCCACCGGGTTCAGAGCGGGGTGACGGCCTTGAGGATGAGGAGGAGGGCGACGGCGGCGTTGAGGGCGGAGAGGGCGGAGGCGGCGGTGCCGAGGGCGGCGACCAGGGCGGCGAGGCCGGCGGGGGTGCGGGCGGG